>JALEVO010000064.1 GCA_022788225.1 Oscillospiraceae bacterium
TTAAAGTATCATATCATAAAAATATGTAAATGTCAAGAGTTAAACTCCGTATTCTGCTCTGTATGCAAGCATTTTGTCAAGATATTCCTTGCCCGGAATAACGTCATTTTTAATTGCCTCGATAATGTCCTCAATTGTAACAATTGAATAAACATTGATTCCGAAATCACGTTTTACTTCCTGAACGGCAGAAAGCTCACCCTTGCCCTTTTCCATTCTGTCAACGGAAATAATAAGGGCAGTAATGTCAACATCAGCCTGTGCCTTTAAAAGTGGAAGTACTGAACGGATAGCAGTTCCGGCTGTAATAACATCTTCGATAATAGCTATTTTTTCGCCGTCCTGCATTTTTTTGCCTACAATAACTCCGCCTTCACCGTGGTCTTTAGCCTCTTTTCTGTCGAAAGCATAGTTTACATCTATACCGTATTTATTTGAAAGTGCAATGCTGCAAGCTGCTGCAAGAGGGATTCCCTTGTAAGCAGGACCGAAAAGAGTGTCGGCGTCAACATTGTTTTCTTTTATGCACTGAGCATAATATTCTCCAAGCTTTGCAAGCTGAGCACCGGTGTTGTAATTTCCGGTGTTTACAAAGTAAGGCGCCTTTCTTCCGCTTTTGAGAGTGAAGTCACCAAATGTCAGCACACCGCTGTCAACCATAAATTTAATAAAGCTTTCTTTGTAGTTCATTATTTTACCTCCGTTATATTCTCTAACTCATTGAGCCATATTTTAGCACATGAATCACTTGGCATTCTGAAATCACCCCTTGGTGAAAGGGTAACACTTCCAACCTTCGGACCGTCAGGCAGACAAGACCGTTTAAACTGCTGTACAAAAAATCTTTTATAAAAAGTCTTTTCCCATCTGAGAATAGTTTCTGTGTCATATACACCATCAAAGGCAAGCTTTGCAATACGGAAAATCTTGGAAGGGGAGAAACCGAATCTGACCATATAGTAAAGGAAAAAATCATGCAGTTCATAAGGTCCTACCAGATCTTCTGTTTTCTGAGAAATTTTTCCGTCCTCTGACGGCGGTAAAAGTTCCGGACTTACAGGTGTATCAAGTATGTCCATAAGAATTATTTTCAGATTATCATCTGAAACTGCTGCTTCGTATCCCACAAGGTGTCTGACAAGTGTTTTTGGAATCGACGCATTAACTGCATACATGGACATATGGTCGCCGTTGTAGGTCGCCCAGCCAAGCGCCAGCTCTGAAAGGTCACCGGTTCCGATAACAATGCCGTTTGTCTGATTCGCAATGTCCATTAAAATCTGTGTTCTCTCACGAGCCTGTGAATTTTCATAGGTTACATCATGTTTGTTTTCATCATGACCGATATCTTCAAAATGCTGCATTACACTTTGCTTTATGTTTATCTCACGCAGTGTAACGCCGTATGCCTCAGCCAGCTTGCAGGCATTGTTATAGGTTCTGTCGGTTGTTCCGAAACATGGCATTGTAACAGCGGTTATGCCCTTTGTGTCAAATCCCAGCATTCTGAATGCCCTTACTGTTACAATAAGTGCAAGGGTTGAATCCAGACCGCCTGAAAGTCCTAAAACAGCGCTTTTAGTACCAATATGCTTTAATCTGCTCATAAGTCCCACTGACTGCATTGTCAGAATTTCCGTACATCTGCTGTCAAGAGCTGATTTTGCAGACGGAACAAAAGGCAGCTTTGGAAAACTGCGTGTCAGCGTAGTTTCACTTATACCCATTGAAAAGCTTACAGTTTTAAAGCCGTTGTCCTGATATTTGCAGGTATTTGACCTGCGGCGTTCACCGGAAATTCTAAGCACATCAACATCAGCAGTTATCATGCCGTTTTTAAAAAGTTCCGATTCGCTCAGTATTGTGCCGTTTTCTGCAATAATATTGTGTCCGCTGAATACCATGTCAGTAGTAGATTCACCTATTCCGGCGTCAGAGTATGCGTATGCGCAGACAAGACTTCCGGACTGCGCTTTGACAATAGTTCTTCTGTAATCAGCCTTTCCGATTGTTTCATCGCTTGCGGAAACATTAAAAATAATTGTGGCTCCGCTTTCGGAAAGTTTAAGGGAAGGGGAGTTTCCTACCCATAAATCCTCGCATATCTCAACACCAAAAGTCAGTTCGGCAAATTCCCTGCACTGAAAAAGCTGTTTTGTACCAAACGGTACACTTTCTCCTCTGATATTTATATACTGAATCTCTTCAATACCTGCGGCAAAATGGCGCATTTCGTAAAATTCACTGTAATTAGGAATGTTGGTTTTGGGTATAATACCAAGAATTTTTCCTTTGTAAATTACAGCCGCACAGTTATAAAGACTGTTCATAAAAGCAAAAGGCAGACCGATTATAGCTATAATTTCAAATTCTTTTACAGATTCAGCAATTTGTCTTAGCGTTTTTGCCGCTGAATTAATAAGTGCAGACTGTAAAAACAGATCCCCACAGGTATAGCCCGTTATGGCAAGTTCCGGAAATGAACAAATTTTAACATCGTTCTGAGCCGCATTTTTAATACTTTCAGTTATTTTCTGACCGTTATAAACGCAGTCAGCTACTTTGAGTTCGGGAGAAATACAAGCAATTTTAACAAAACCGTCTTTCATAAATCATCAGGCACAATGCCTGCTCCTTTCACTATCAGCTTTTATTATTATACATTAACTTTTGTTCAAGTTCAAGTCTTTTTGAAAATTAATCTGTAAATCTGTCTTAAAACAAATTTCAAACACACATATATTATTATCATACATGATGGAAAAATAACCACATCACCATATTTTGTATAAAATGATATATTTTTATTCATATAAAATCTTTCACTTATAAGATATTCAGTATTTAAACTGCTTTGAGATATAATTTTACCTTTATTATTTATAACTGAAGATATACCTGTATTTGTAGATGTCAGCACATATCTGTTATTTTCCACAGCTCTCATTACTGAATGTGAATGGTGCTGATAAAGTGGTATTTTCTCTCCGAGCCATGAATCATTGGTCAGTATTATTACAACCTCTGCGCCCTTTTTGACACATTCAGAAACTGAACCTGAAAAAACCGATTCAAAACATATTGCGCACCCAAGCATACCTTTATCAGATTTAATCAGACTGCATTCTTCTCCGGCAGAAAAATCTGTTGCGGTAAAATGCAGAGAATCTGAATTAAAGGGACTATATTCCCCGAACGGAACAAGCTGTCTTTTCAGATATACAGCTTCTATCCTGTTATCCGGGAAAAGTGCCATACAGGCGTTGTAGTATTTTTCGTTAAGATTATACTGACTTCCAAAAAGCAGCAATGCCTTATAATCACAGCATATGTTATACAGCTTATTTTTTAATGTATAAATCGTATATATATCAGAATGCATTGATGTTTCAGGAAATAATATCAAATCTGCTTTATCAGTTTCAGAAGAGTATATCAAATTAATATATTTGTCAAGAATTTCTTCCGGTTCAGAGGTGAATTTGGTTTCCTTTGGAAAATATCCCTGTACGATAATGACAGATGATTCTTCACCTCTGTTTTCTTCTGTATTGTTTAAACTGATATACCCGAACAACAGGTTTACAGTTAATATCAATGTTGCAGTAATAGTAAAAATATATTTTTTCAATGTCTTAATATAGTAAAAAGACAATGCAATAAAAGCGTTTATATATAGAAGCAGCAGGGATATAAATAACGTCCCGAAAACTGATGCGGATTGTATAAAAGCTGTAAAAGGGGAGGCTATATTCCCCAGTCTTATCCATGGGAAGGCAACTGGAGTTAACACACCCTGAATCCATTCTCCCAAAATATACATAAACGGGAAAAGCAGTACTGTTTTAACGGGAGATACGGTAATGTATCTGAATACCAGCAGAGGAATATTCAATTGAAGGGAAAGTATCAAAGAAATTGCTGACACAAGAAAAAAAGTCATAAGCAGTTGTAAAATAACATTATCAGTCGCTTCTGATACAACATTTGAAAGCCATATCAATGAAAAAAAGTTTAACGAAAATGAATAAACAAATATTTTACATATATTAAACTCGCTTATAACAGAATAAATATACGGTGTTAAAGCAAAAAATATCAAAAATGCACATTTATCTGAATAGTATGAAAAGGAAACTGTTATTCCAGATAAAATCGGAAAAAAGATATTTAAAATTATGTTTTTGTAAGCAGACATAATAATTTTATATTCAAAAGTAATTGTTTCTCCTTTACAGCGATTATATATATAATATAATAAACCGCATGAGAAAAATTATACATTTTGCACTAAAATAAAGAAATGAATTATTTTCTTTTCACAGCTTTTTAATAAAAGCAAAAATTGACTTGCTTTTTTGTGAATTTTGTTGTATTATATTATTGTATTGTTGTATGAAGGAGCAGTTAGATTATGAAACTGATTTCTGTTATTGTTCCTTGTTATAATGAACAAGAGGTATTGCCCTTGTATTATGACGAGATGAATAAAATAATGGCACAGATGAAATCTGAGCATGATGACATTGAATTTGAACTATTATTTATAAACGATGGTTCAAAAGATAATACTCTTAAAATGCTCAGGGAGTTATCTGAAAAAGACAAGCGTGTTCGCTACATTTCATTTTCAAGAAATTTCGGAAAGGAAGCTGGTATGTATGCCGGTCTTGAAAATGCAAAAGGTGACTATGTAGTTATTATGGATGCGGATTTACAGCACCCTCCGGCTTTTATTCCGGATATGTACAATTACGTTTCCAAAGAGGGTTACGACTGTGCAACTACAAGACGTGTAAGCCGAAAGGGAGAATCAAAGATACGTTCATGGTTTGCAATGAAGTTCTACAAAATAATGAATAAGATTTCCCAGACTGAAATAGTTGATGGTGCACAGGATTTCCGCTTTATGACAAGACAGATGGTAGATGCTATTCTTTCAATGAAAGAATACAACAGATTTTCAAAAGGTATATTCAGCTGGGTTGGTTTCAATGTCAAGTATATTGAATATGAAAATGTTGAACGTGCTGCAGGTACAACTGCATGGTCGTTCTGGAAACTGTTCATGTATTCACTGGAAGGAATTTTTGCGTTTTCCACAGCACCTCTTGCTCTTGCGTCACTTCTTGGAGTACTAAGCTGTCTTGTGGCTTTTATATGGATAATCGTTATTATTATTAAGACTCTTGCTTTTGGTGAAAGTGTTCAGGGATTCCCAACTATTATGTGTGCTATATTTTTTATTGGCGGACTTCAGCTTTTCTGTACTGGTATTCTCGGACAGTATTTATCCAAAACATATCTTGAAACAAAGAACCGTCCGATTTACATAATCAGTGAAACTGATAAAAATACTTCTGAAAAGTAAAACATCAAAGCATGAAAAAAATTCGTAATATTTCAATTTCATCGAAAAGTATTCTGACCAGCAAATATTTTAAAGCAATAATTATTATTCTTCTGCTTGTTCTTATTATTATGTCAGTTGTACTTGTAAAAGTATATATTGATGTAAATAAAAAAAATGCGGAGAAAAGTAATTCTGCAAAAAATATTATAAATCAGATGGAAAAAAATATTGATGAATATACAATATTTGAAGATGAAAAAGGGCTGTTAGGTGTTTCAGATAAAAACGAACGTGTTTTTATTGAACCTTACTGGGACGATATTTATATACTTTCTGAGGACAGATTCATAGTTGGTAGAGAGTTTAATAATGATAAAAAAATGGGCATTATAGACAATGAGTCTAATATTCTTGTTCCGTTTATCTTTAAAACTTTCAAATCATTCAGCAGTGAATTTGTCGGAGGATTTACAGGCAATAACAATGATTTTTTCCTTTTTGACAAAAACGGAAAATTGCTTGCAGACAATATCTGGACAGGTTATAAATATTCTGATGGTATGATGTATCTGAATGATTCAGAAGATGAATACAGATGTAAATTCACAGACGGTGTTTTCCAGTTTGTTTATGTTAATTTTTGCAGAACTCCTGGAAATGTTCCTTTTAATATTGTTCTGACGGATTATAATAAAATCAGAAAAAACAGTATGGAAGACCTGAAAAGAATAGCAGATATAACAGAAGGCTATCTTGACTTTTTAATTTCAGGAAGCAATAATTCAGATGTTGCAGATTTAACATCTGAACAGTATTATTCAGCTCTTTCATCAAATGATTTTTTTAAAGGCTGTAAAGTCAAAAAAATATCTGATTGCAGTATAGAATTTCTTGAAGAAAAATCTGTTGCATCTTATAATGTGAAATTAATAGTTAATTATGATTATAAAAAGAAAAACATGGATTTAAAAAATATTTCTTCAGAAATAATATTTAATATTGTGAGAGATGAAAATAACAGACTTGTTCTGAAAAGTATTAATAAAACTGAATTATAAAATCCGGTTAATATCCGGTATTATAAAATAATTGATTTAAGGTGAGAAAATGAAAAAAGTTGCAATTATTATGGGAAGCGACAGCGATTTTCCGGTTGTAAAAAGCGCTGTTTTAAAATTAAAGGAATTTGGTGTGCCTTATGAGGTTCATGTAATGTCGGCTCACAGAACACCAGCACAGGCAGCAGAATTTTCTGCAAATGCCGAAAAAAACGGCTTTGGTGTAATTATTGCAGCTGCAGGAAAAGCGGCTCATCTTGGCGGAGTTCTTGCTGCTCACACTATTCTGCCTGTTATTGGCATACCGATAAAATCATCAACTCTTGACGGTCTTGATGCACTGCTTGCTACCGTTCAGATGCCAAGTGGTATTCCTGTTGCAACAGTTGCAATAGACGGAGCTGCGAATGCGGCTATTCTTGCAGTTCAGATGCTGGCACTGTCAGATAAAGACCTTGCAGACAAGCTTGCTGATATGAAAACAAAAATGGCAGACGAAGTTGTCCGCAAGGATGAAAAAATGTCAAAGGATATTGAGGAAATGCTTAAATAAGCTATTTATTCGCCGGTTTGAAACGGCGTTAAACTTAAATTTATTTATAAGCTATTAGCCGGCTGATTTACCGGCGGAATGGAGAAAAAAATGGAGAATATCACAAAAGCTGAACAGCTTTACGAAGGTAAGGCAAAGAAAGTTTATGCAACTAACGACCCGGACTGCGTTATTGTTGACTACAAGGACGACGCAACAGCATTCAACGGTGAAAAAAAGGGCACTATTGTAGGTAAAGGTGTTATCAATAATAAGATGACTAACTATATGTTCGGTCTTCTTGAAAAGGAAGGCATTCCTACCCATCTTGTAAAGGAAATCAGCGACCGTGAAACAATCGTAAAGAAAGTTGAAATCGTTCCTCTTGAAGTTATCGTGAGAAACGTTGCTGCCGGAAGCTTTTCAAAGAAGCTTGGCATTGAGGAGGGTACTCCTCTCAAGCAGCCAACTCTTGAATTCAGCTATAAAAATGATGATCTGGGAGACCCGTTTATCAACAAGTATTACGCACTTGGTCTTGATCTTGCAACTGAAGAGGAAATTGATACTATCACAAAGTATGCATTCAAGGTAAATGAGTTTATGGTCAAGTTCTTCAAGGAAATAAACATTGACCTAATTGACTTTAAGATAGAATTTGGCAGATTCCACGGTCAGATTATCCTTGCAGACGAAATTTCACCTGACACCTGCCGTTTCTGGGACAGCACTACACATGAAAAACTTGATAAGGACAGATTCAGAAGAGATATGGGCGGCGTTGAAGAGGCATATCAGGAACTTATGAAGAGAGTTATGGGAGCATAAAGTATGGGTGGTTTTTTTGGAGCTGTTTCGGCTAACGACTGTATTCAGGACGTTTTTTTCGGAACAGATTATCATTCACATCTTGGTACAAGAAGGGGAGGAATGACTTCATTTTCACCTGAACTTGGTTTCCAGAGAAATATTCACAGTATTGAAAATTCACCGTTCAGAACGAAATTTGAAGATGACGTTGAAGCAATGAGAGGAAATATCTGTATCGGCTGTATCAGCGATACAGACCCTCAGCCTATTATGGTTCGCTCAAAGCTTGGTTTGTATGCTGTATGTTCAATAGGAATTATCAATAATGCCGAAGAACTTTCAAATGAACTGCTTGAAAAGGGATGTGCGAATTTTGAAACAATGAGCAGCGGAAATATCAATTCAGGCGGACTTATTGGCGCACTTATTGCTCAGAAAGATTCATTTGTTGAAGGAATCAGATATGCGCAGGAAAAAATTGAGGGCACTATGTCGCTTGTCATAATGACTAAAGATTCAATTATCTGCGCAAGGGACAAATCAGGACGACTTCCTATTATAATCGGAAAAAGGTCGGACGGATATTGTTTCTCTTTTGAATCATTTGCCTTTCAGAAACTTGGATATACAACCTGTCATGAACTGAAAACAGGGGAGATAACCAAACTTACCAAAGACGGCTTTGAGATACTCTGCGAGGGTACTGATGATATGAAAATATGTACATTCTTGTGGACATATTACGGCTACCCTAATGCCTGCTATGAGGGCGTGAATGTTGAAGTCATGAGGACCAGAAACGGTGAGATCATGGCTGAAACCGACATGAAAAACGGCAAACTGCCGGATGTTGACTACGTCTGCGGCGTACCTGACTCCGGAATACCTCATGCCATCGGATATGCAAACAAAAGCGGTATCCCTTTTGCAAGACCGTTTATCAAGTACACTCCGACATGGCCAAGAAGCTTTATGCCAACAAACCAGTCAATGAGAAACCGTGTTGCCAAAATGAAGCTTATTCCTGTACATGAACTTATTGAGGGAAAAAAGCTGCTGTTCGTAGATGACAGTATTGTCAGAGGAACTCAGATGAGAGAAACTGTTGAGTTTCTTTATGAAAACGGCGCTAAGGAAGTGCATATGCGTTCTGCCTGCCCGCCTATAATGTATGGCTGTAAATACCTTAATTTTTCACGCAGTACATCTGAACTTGAACTTATCGCAAGGCAGATTATTGATGAAAATGAAGGTGCAGAGGGAATAAAATATATTCAGGAATACAGTGATTCAGGTACCGAAAGAGGCAGATTTTTAAGAGATGAAATCTGCCGTAGACTGAAACTTACTTCTCTCGAATTTCAGTCGCTTGAGGGTACTGTAAGAGCAGTGGGAAAACCGGAATGTCAGCTTTGTTCCTATTGCTGGAACGGAAGGGAATGATTTAATTGCTAACAGGATTGCACGAAGAATGCGGTGTTTTCGGAATTTATACAAATTCAACTGAGGACGTTGCATCACAGACATATTTCGCCCTCTATGCTTTGCAGCACAGAGGACAGGAAAGTTGTGGTATCGTTGTAAACGATAAGGGTGTTTTCTCGCATCACAAGGATTTAGGATTAGTTCCTGAAGTTTTCAGCGGTGATAATCTTAAAAAGCTTGGACTTGGAAATATAGCCGTGGGCCATGTAAGATATTCCACAACAGGAATGTCAAACCGCTCAAATGCTCAGCCACTTGTTGTGAGGCATATCAAAGGACCTCTTGCCATTGCACATAATGGAAATCTTGTCAATGCCCGTGAACTAAGGGAAAAGTATGAGCTTAAAGGTGCTATTTTCCACACAACAAACGATACAGAGGTTATTTCATACGCAATAACGGAACAACGTCTTATACAGCCTTCTATTGAAAAATCCGTAGAACAGGCTATGTATAAATTCAAAGGTGCTTACTCACTGGTAATTATGTCACCTACAAAGCTTATTGCCGCAAGGGATCCGCAGGGATTCAGACCTCTTTGTATGGGCAAAACAGCTGACGGAGCAATTGTATTTGCATCAGAAACCTGTGCCCTTGACAGCATCGGAGCTGAATTTGTAAGAAACGTTGAACCGGGTGAAATTGCGGTTGTTGACAAGGACGGTATCAACTCCATAAAAACTCACTGCGGTCAGAAAACAGCAATGTGTGTGTTTGAGTATGTCTACTTTGCAAGACCTGACTCTGTTATTCAGAATGTCTGCGTACACAACGCACGTCTGAAAGCAGGAGAGATACTCTGGAAAGAACATCCTGTTGATGCCGATGTAGTTATCGGTGTACCGGACAGCGGTCTTGACGCCGCACTTGGTTTTTCAAGAGCGTCGGGTATACACTACGGAGTAGGTTTTATCAAAAACAGATATGTAGGACGAACATTTATCCAGCCAACCCAGTCACAGCGTGCAAATTCTGTAAGAATCAAGCTTAATGTTATAAAGGACGTTGTAAAAGGCAAACGAGTTGTCCTGATAGATGACAGTATTGTAAGGGGAACAACCAGTGCAAGAATTGTCAGCCTTATCAGAGAAGCAGGAGCGAAGGAAGTTCACATGAGAATTTCTTCTCCACCGTTTACAAATCCATGCTATTTCGGTACTGATATTGACAGCAAAGAAAATCTTATTGCCTGCAAAATGTCAGTTGATGAAATCGCAAAGGAAATCGGAGCTGATACACTGGGATATTTAAGCGTTGAAGGCGTAAAAAGCATTGCAGCAGATGCAGACTGCGATTTCTGCGTTGGCTGCTTTAATGGTGAATATCCGATAGAAGTTCCTAAGGAAATGCCAAAGGACAAATTTGAAAGAAAAATAGGAGAATAAGGAGCAGATTAATGAAGAGTTTTTCAGAAAGTTATAAAAAGGCCGGCGTTGACGTAACTGCCGGATACAAAGCTGTTGAATTGATGAAATCTCATGTTGCAAGAACAGCTACAAGCGGTGTTCTCACAGGAATAGGCGGTTTCGGGGGATTGTTTGAACCTGACCTTACCGGTATCAGCAAACCGGTGTTTGTTTCCGGTACAGACGGTGTCGGAACAAAGCTTAAAATTGCTTTTCTGATGGACAAGCACAATACAATTGGTATTGACTGTGTTGCAATGTGTGTAAACGATATAATCTGCTGCGGCGCTGCTCCGCAATTTTTCCTTGATTATATTGCAGTCGGCAAAAACTACCCTGAAAAGGTTGCAGAAATTGTTTCAGGTATCGCAGACGGCTGTGTTGAGGCAGGCTGTGCTTTAGTAGGCGGTGAAACTGCTGAAATGCCGGGATTCTATCCTGTTGATGAATATGACGTTGCAGGTTTTTCTGTGGGCGTAGTTGACAAGGACAAGATTTTAAAGCCTGAAAATCAGAAAGCCGGCGATATTCTCATTGGTATCAAGTCAAGCGGTGTTCACTCTAACGGTTTTTCACTTGTAAGAAAAATATTTACTGTTAATGAGCAGACCCTTGCAAGACATTTTTCAGACCTTGGTACAACCCTTGGAGAATGCCTGCTTACACCTACAAAAATCTATGTAAAGCCAATCCTTAACCTCATCAAGCAGGTGAATGTAAACGCAATTTCACATATCACAGGCGGCGGATTTTACGAAAATATCCCACGTTCACTGCCAGACGGTCTTTCTGCTAAGATTGAAAGAAATGCTATTCAGATACTTCCGATTTTTGACCTTATTGCAAGAACCGGACATATTCCTGAAAGAGATATGTTTAATACATTTAACATGGGCGTCGGCATGACAGTTTCTGTTGATAAAAACGACGCTGACAAGGCAATTGAAATTCTCAACGGTTCAGGGGTTGAGGCTTATATTCTCGGTGAACTCGTTGAAAGCGACGAGGGCGTAATCATCAGCTGATTTGCGGAATGGAGTTTGTTATGGCAAATTGTGAGAAGCCGGTAAAAAATATAGTTGTACTTGTTTCCGGAGGCGGAACAAATCTTCAGGCACTTATTGACGCTGAAAAAAACGGTGACATTTCCGGGGGAAAGATTTCCTGCGTTATTTCCTCAAAGGAGGACGCCTATGCTCTTGTCCGTGCAGAAAATAATAATATCAAGACAAGAGTTATTCCACGCAAAAATTACGATAACTGCAATGAATACAGCAACGCTATTCTTTCAGCATTGCTTGAAGAAAAAGCTGATCTGATAGTCCTTGCCGGTTTTATTACCATACTCGGAGAGCAGATAATAAAGGCATTCCCGTATAAGATTATAAACGTTCACCCGGCACTGATTCCGTCATTCTGTGGTCAGGGATTTTATGGGTTAAAAGTCCATGAGGCGGCTCTTGAATATGGTGTTAAGGTAAGCGGTGCTACTGTTCATTTTGTCAACGAGGAGGCTGACGCAGGCGCAATAATATTGCAGAAGCCTGTTGAGGTAAAGAACGGTGATACACCGGAAGTCCTCCAGAAAAGAATTATGGAACAAGCAGAATGGAAAATACTGCCGAAAGCAGTTTCACTTTTCTGTCAGGATAAAATAAAAATTCAGAATGGAAAAGCATATATAGCGGAATAATGTATATGGGGATTATGACAAAATTACAGAAGGTGCAGAAATATTTCATTTGCTTTGTGATGTATTCTGTTCTTGGCTGGTGTTATGAGGTTGTTCTTGAAACATTTATTTATCGCTGGGGTTTCAGCAACAGGGGAGTGCTTTTCGGACCGTATTGTCCGGTTTATGGATTCGGTGCGCTGGCGTTTATATTAAGTCTTGGCTGGCTAATGAATAAAAAGGATAAACTTTGGCTAAATATAATAAAACCGGTAATAATATTTACAGGGTGTATGGCTATTGCAACAGCTATAGAATTAGCCGCAAGCTACATTCTCGAATTTGCAACCGGTTCATGGCCGTGGCAGACCTATGAAAGCTACAAGTACAACTTTCAGGCGAGAATTGCTTTATCAACATCAGTCCGGTTCGGAATCGGAGGAACAGTTTTTCTGTACATAGTTCAGCCGTTTTTTGAGTGGCTGATAAGGAAAATGAATACAAAAGTTAAAAATATAATTTTTGTGTTTATGCTGTCTGTGCTTGTAACTGACTGTATTTATACCTTTATCGTAAGCAAATATATTTAAAGTAAACCATAAATTGTATTTATGAAAGGATTACAATTATGAAGAAAATTGACATAAAAAAAGAACTCAGCGAAAATGCCTATCATGGAAGAGGAATCATTATAGGAAAGTCTGCTGACGGAAAACACGCTGTAACAGCTTATTTTATAATGGGCAGAAGTGAAAACAGCAGAAACAGAGTTTTTGTTGAGGATGGAGACGGAATCAGAACACAGGCTTTTGACCCTGCAAAGCTTACCGACCCAAGTCTTATAATCTATTCTCCTGTAAGAGTACTGGGAAACAAGACAATTGTAACAAACGGTGACCAGACTGATACAATTTATGAGCTTATGAATAATCAGATGACTTTTGAACAGGCTCTCAGAACAAGAGAATTTGAACCGGACGCTCCGAACTATACTCCGAGAATTTCCGGTATTATCAAGGTTGAACCGGAAAAAACATTCAATTACGCAATGTCAATCCTCAAAAGTGCAAACGGAAATCCGGACTCCTGCAATCGTTTCACATTCACTTACAACAATCCGATTGACGGCG
Source organism: Oscillospiraceae bacterium (assembly GCA_022788225.1). Lineage (GTDB taxonomy): Bacteria > Bacillota > Clostridia > Oscillospirales > Ruminococcaceae > Porcipelethomonas. The sequence continues at coordinate 13,447 of JALEVO010000064.1, forward strand.
AGGGACATTTCATTCATACATATATGTGTGACGGAAATCCTCTGCCAAGCTTTGAGGGTGAGCCAAAGCTGATTTCCATTGAAGGAAATATCAGTGAGTTTGGTGACAGCCTCTGGGACAATCTCAATCCGGATAACAAGGTTTCACTGTTTGTAAGATACATTAATCTGTCAGACGGAACATTTGAATCAAAAATATACAATAAAAATAAGTAAGAGAGGAAAAGTATATGTCATCAGAAATGTCTTTAAAATACGGCTGTAATCCTAATCAGAAACCCGCAAGAATCTTTATAGAAAATAAGGAATTGCCTATTGAGATACTCAACGGTAAGCCGGGATATATCAATCTGCTGGACGCATTTAACGGCTGGCAGCTTGTTAAGGAACTGAAAGAGGCAACAGGTCTTTGCGCCGCTACATCATTCAAGCACGTTTCACCGGCAGGCGCTGCTGTGGGACTTCCGCTTTCCGACACCTTAAAAAAGATTTACTTTGTCGACGATTTAGGCAATCTTTCACCAATGGCTTGTGCTTACGCAAGAGCAAGAGGCGCTGACAGAATGTCATCATACGGCGATTTCGTTGCTCTGTCTGACACCTGCGACAAGGCTACTGCCCTTATGCTCCAGAGAGAGGTTTCAGACGGAATAATCGCCCCTGATTACACACCTGAGGCACTTGAAATTCTCAAGTCCAAGCGCAAGGGTACTTACAATGTAATCAAGATCGACCCTAATTATATTCCCGAGGAAATTGAAAAGAAACAGGTTTTCGGAATCACATTTGAACAGGGCAGAAACAATTTTGTTATTAACAATGAACTTCTTGACAATATTGTTACAAATAACAAAAATATTCCTGACGACAAAAAGCGTGACCTGCTGATTTCTCTTATCACACTTAAATACACACAGTCAAACTCTGTATGTTATGTCAAGGACGGACAGGCTATAGGAATCGGCGCCGGACAGCAGTCAAGAATCCACTGTACAAGACTTGCCGGCAACAAGGCTGATATCTGGTGGCTCAGACAGGCTCCGCAGGTTCTTAACCTGAAGTTTGTTGACGGTATCCGCCGCCCTGACAGAGATAATGCCATTGACGTATACATTTCTGATGAGTATATGGACGTTCTTGCTGACGGTGCATGGCAGAATATTTTCAAGGAAAAGCCGCCTGTATTTACAAAGGAAGAGCAGAAAGCATGGCTTGCACAGAACACTGACGTATGCCTTGGTTCAGACGCTTTCTTCCCGTTCGGCGATAATATTGAAAGAGCGAAGAAAAGCGGTGTTTCCTATATTGCAGAGCCGGGCGGTTCTATCAGAGATGACAATGTAATTGAAACTTGCAATAAGTACAATATTGCAATGGCATTTACTGGAATGAGATTGTTCCATCACTAATAAAAGTTCAGGAGAAATTTTTATGAATATACTTGTAGTCGGCGGAGGCGGCAGGGAACACGCAATTGTGATGAAACTTGCCGAAAGCCCTAAGGTTGATAAATTATACTGTACACCGGGTAACGGCGGTATTGCAAAATATGCCGAATGCTTTGATGTTAAGGCAACTGACATTGATGGCGTTACTGCCCTTGCTGAAAAGCTTGCAGTAGATATGGTTGTAGTTGCGCCTGATGATCCGCTTGTAATGGGCATGGTTGATGCTCTGAATGAAAAGGGAATCAGAGCATTCGGTCCGGATAAATCAGCAGCAATCATTGAGGGAAGTAAGGTTTTTTCTAAAAATCTTATGAAGAAATATAGTATTCCTACCGCAAAATATGAGGTTTTTGATAATTCATCTGCCGCAATAACTTACATCGAAAAGGAAAATAAATACCCTGTTGTTGTTAAAGCAGACGGTCTTGCACTTGGCAAGGGGGTTATCATTGCTCAGAGTCTTGACGAGGCAAAGAATGCAGTTAATTCCATTATGGAGGACAAGATTTTCGGAAAAAGCGGTCTTAATGTTGTAATCGAGGAATTTCTTACCGGTCCGGAGGTATCTGTTCTGTGCTTTACAGACGGTACAGCTGTAAAGCCAATGGTTTCTTCTATGGATCATAAGAGAGCCAACGATAATGACGAGGGACTGAATACCGGCGGAATGGGTACAGTTGCGCCTAATCCGTGCTATACTCCTGAAATAGCAGAGAGGTGTATGAAAGAGATATTTATTCCGACAATCAAGGCAATGAACGCTGAAAACCGCAAATTTAAGGGCTGCCTTTATTTCGGTCTTATGCTCACGCCTGACGGTCCTAAGGTAATTGAGTACAACTGCCGTTTCGGCGACCCTGAAACACAGGTAGTACTTCCGTTGCTTGATACTGACCTTGTTGACATCTTTGAAGCAGTTATTGATGAAAAACTCAGTGATATGGATATAAAGTGGAAAAATGAATGCGCTGCCTGTGTTATACTTGCCAGCGGAGGATATCCAGTGAAATATCAGTCCGGATACACAATAAGCGGTCTCAATGAAAAAGGACAGCTTGACGGTTATCTTGTTTATCATGCAGGCACTAAAGCTGACGCCGACGAAATAAAAACTGCCGGCGGACGTGTTATCGGCGTTACTGCTACAGCCGCTGATCTGAAAAGTGCACTTGATAAGGCATATAAGGGTGTAAGTTTAATTGAATTTAAGGATATGCACTACAGGAAAGATATTGGACAAAGGGCACTTAAATATATTAAATAATCCACTTTTATAAATATATAATATTATTTGTACATAAACTATAAATAATATTAATGATTGGAAGTAATGAAAATGCTGTTAGACAGATATTTACCAAGAATCGAATTTGATAGCTATGAGGATTTCAAGGAAAATTACAAGGTAAATGTACCTGAAAACTTCAATTTCGGATTTGATATTGTAGATGAATGGGCAAAAACCGAGCCTGATAAAATGGCACTTGTATGGTGTAATGACCATAACGAGGAAAAGAAGTTCACATTTACCGATATTTCCAGATTATCCAACAGGGCAGCAAATTACTTTAAAAGCCTTGGAATCAAAAAGGGAACAGTTGTAATGCTGATTCTCAGAAGAAGATGGGAATATTGGGTTTGCGCTGTTGCTTTGCATAAAATCGGTGCAATTCTGATTCCAGGAACTTTACAGCTTACTAAGAAAGATATTGTTTACAGAGGAAATGCTGCAAAGGTTTCTGCAATTGTATGCCTGCCTGATGAATTTGTCATTGAACAGGTGACTGCAGCACAGCCGGAAATACCGTCCTTGAAAACCAAAATCATTGTTGACAAAAAAATTGACGGCTGGGAATATTTTGAAGACAAAATTGCAGAATTTCCTGATACCTTTGAACGCCCGACAGGGGAGGAGGCAAACAGGTGGGACGACATTATGCTTGTTTACTTCACCTCCGGAACGACTGGTATGCCTAAAATGGTTCAGCATAATTTTGCGCACCCACTGGGACATATTGTAACAGCTAAATACTGGCAGCAGGTTCAGGAAAACAAACTCCACATGAGTGTTTCCGATTCGGGCTGGGCTAAGTTCGGCTGGGGCAAAATTTATGGTCAGTGGATTTGCGGTGCCGTAATTTTTGCTTACGATATGGATAAATTTGTTCCGCTGAATCTTCTCAAAAAAATCACAGAATACAAAATAACAACTTTCTGTGCACCTCCGACTATGTTCCGTTTTATGCTTCAGGAAGATGTTAAATCCTTTGATTTGTCAAGCATAAAGACCTGCTGTATTGCCGGAGAACCTCTTAATCCCCAGGTTTTCAACGACTGGTATGAACTTACAGGCTTAAAACTTCGTGAAGGATTCGGTCAGTCAGAGGGTTCGGTACTGATTGCAAACTTCAAATGGCTTGAACCGTCTGCCGGTTCGACTGGCAAGCCTGCACCCCTTTATGATATTAAGCTTATTAATGACGAGGGCGAAGAGTGCAAACCTAACGAAGAGGGAACTATTGTAATCAATGATGTCAAGGGTAATCCGCCGGTTGGTCTTTTTACCGGATATTACCACAATCCAGAAATGACTGAGGAAGTACTTCTGGGTAAATGGTATGATACTGGTGATGTTGCGGTAATGGACGAAAATGGTTATTACTGGTTCATGGGCAGAAATGATGATGTTATCAAATGTTCCGGATACAGAATTGGTCCTTTTGAAGTTGAAAGTGCAATACTTGAGCATCCGGCAGCAGTTGAGTGTGCTGTAACTTCAGCGCCGGACCCTATCAGAGGACAGGTTGTCAAGGCAACGATTGTACTTGCAAAGGGATATAAGCCCAGTGACGAACTTACAAAAGAGATTCAGAATCATGTAAAGAAAGTTACTGCGCCTTATAAATACCCGAGAATAGTAGAGTATGTTGACGAACTGCCTAAAACAATAAGCGGTAAAATCAAGAGAAAAGAAATACGTCAGAAGGATAATGACGTGAAATAAGATATGACCGGAGGAACTAATGAACCAGCGTTTACCTTATCTTCAGCAGAAAACATTAAAGTTAACAGTTTCTCCGGGTGTATATCTTATGAAAGATAAACATAATGATATAATTTATATTGGCAAGGCAAAAAATCTGAAAAACAGAGTTACAAGCTATTTCAGAAATAATCCTGACCATACTCCTAAAGTCGCTAAAATGGTAGAAAATGTTTTTGACTATGATTTTATTGTGACTGACAGTGAGTATGAGGCATTGCTGCTGGAATGCAGCCTTATCAAGCAGCATAAGCCGAAGTATAATATTCTGCTTAAAGATGATAAGGGGTATCACTATATCAAAATTTCAAATGATGCTTTTCCTCGTATAACTGCTGAAAAAAAGTCTGATAAAAACGGTACTTATTTAGGACCATACATGAGTTCCTTTGTGGCAACACAGACTGTCCGTGAGGTAAATAAGCTATTCAAGCTGCCTACCTGTAAAATCAAATTTTCAGAAAAGCCACAACAAATGCGTCCATGTCTGAATTTTCATATTAACCAGTGTATAGGTGTATGCAATGGTAATATCAGCTGTGAGGAATATAAAAATATAATTGAACAGGCTGTTGAGTATATCAGAAACGGTAGTGAATCCTCAATAAAAAGTCTGCAGTTTCAGATGGAACAGGCAGCTGAAAAGCTTGATTTTGAACGTGCTGCAAGAATCAGGGACAGGATAAGGGCAATTTCAAAATCAAATGAAACCCAGAAAATACTTGATCTGAACATGGTAAACTGCGATATTGTTGCGTCTGTGAAAAGCCCCAATGGTTCATGTATTTCTGTGCTGATGTATCGTGACAACAAGCTTTATGATAAGACTTCATTTTATTTTTCAATGAATGAATATGAAGAAAATCTGATGGAAAGCTTTGTTTTGCAGTATTATTTAAATAAGTCAGACTGCCCTAAAAATATATATTTTGATTCTGAATTTTCAGATTGTGAAATTGTTAATAAGGCTTTGAACGAACGGTTTGACAGCAACATAAAGTTTTATTTTCCAAAAAAAGGGAATATGCTTAAATATGTAATGCTTGCAAAGAAGAATGCGGAAGAGTATTTGTCAATTAAAAATAACCGCACCGGAAAAGAAATAGAGGCTCTTGATGAACTGGGAGAAATACTCGGTCTGAAAAAGCCGCCTATGTACATTGAGGCGTATGACATTTCAAATTATTCCTCGTCATCAATGGTTGCGGGAATGATAGTTTTTGAAAACGGGCGTCCCCTGAAAAAGGCATATAAAAGGTTTTCTATAAAGGAAAGTGTGATACAGAATGACTATGCTTGTATGCAGGAGGTTTTGAAAAGGCGCTTTAATGAATATTTTAAAGGCGAAGATGAAGGCTTTTCAAAGCTCCCTGATCTGATTTTTCTTGACGGCGGACAGGGACACGTCAGTGCAGTTAAGGATGCTTTAAAGGATTATAATTTAGATGTTCCGATTTTCGGACTTGTAAAAGACAACAAGCACCGCACAAGAGCAATTTCCACTGACGGCGGCGAAATTGAAGTTTCAAAAAATAAGTCCGCTTTTATTCTGATGACTAAGATTCAGGATGAGGTTCATAGATTTTCGATTTCATACATGAAGTCAAAGCATACCAAAAGCAGCATAAATTTTGAACTTACCAAAGTCAAGGGAATCGGAACTAAAAAGGCTCAGAAGTTGATGATCAGATATAAAACAATAGCCGGTCTGAAAAATGCAGGTCCGGACGAACTTGCACAATCAGCTGGAGTAAACAAAAGCATTGCGGAAGATTTGTATAATTTTATTCAGAATGAATTGCAGTAATTCAGACTGAACTGTAAAATACTGGAGAATGATATGAGAGTTATAACAGGTTCGGCACGAGGAAGAAAATTGATAACACTTGAGGGAAACGATGTACGTCCTACGACTGGCAGAGTCAAGGAGGCAATATTTTCCTCAATACAATTTGAAACGGAAGGTTCTGTTGTTCTTGATTTGTTTGCTGGCAGCGGGCAACTTGGTATTGAGGCACTAAGCAGAGGTGCAAAAAATGCTGTTTTTGTTGATAATTCCAAAAAGTCACTTGAAATAGTCAAAAAGAATTTGTATATAACCGGATTTACTGATAAAGCTGAAATGTACAACATGAACAGCAGTGATTTTCTGAAAATTATTGACCGGAAATTTGATTTTATTTTTCTTGATCCGCCATATAATAAGGGGATTTTAGCGGAAATTCTTCCTCAATTGAGTAAAAATCTCAATTCTGATGGCAGAATTTTCTGTGAACATGAACAAAATCTTATAATGCCGGAAGAATTTTATGGTTTAAGCTTGAAAAAAACTTACAAATATGGTAAAATAAGAGTGTCATTATATTGTTTGTCCGGGGAGGAATAAAATTTGAGAAAAATTGCCGTTTGTCCCGGAAGCTTTGATCCAATTACATTTGGTCATCTTGATATAATTAAACGAGCTTCCATGCTTTTTGATAAGGTTATAGTTCTTATATCTGTTAATTCGGCTAAAGTACCGAGTTTTACATTATACGAACGTATGATGATGATTAGTAAAAATACAGAACAGTTTGATAATGTTGTTATTGATATTCTTGATGGATTGCTCGCAGATTATGTGAAAAATGTCGGTGCAATAGCAATTGTAAAAGGATTAAGAGCAGTAAGTGACTTTGAATATGAATTTCAGATGGCATTAGCTAATAAAAAACTTTATTCCGGTGCTGAAACCGTTTTTCTTACAACATCTGCTGAAAATATGTATCTGAGTTCAAGCGTTGTAAAGCAGATTGCTCAGTTCGGCGGTGATATAAGCCCTTTTGTGCCGGAGAATGTACTTGAATTTATTCAAAGCAGACTTGTAAAGGAGTAAATTATATTATGAATAAGATTGATGATATTTTAGATGAGATGGATGACGTGCTTGATAAAGCCAAGCCTTTTCCTTTTGCTGGAGATAAAAAGGTAGCAAATACTGACCGCTTAAGGGATCTTGTTGACGATGTCAGACTTCATTTGCCTTCAGAAATCAAAGAAGCAAGAGGAATTGCCTTTGACAAAGAAAGGATTCTCAACGAGGCTAAGGAAAAAGCTGACGCAATTATCAGACAAGCTGAAAAAAGAGCTGCTGCTATGGTAATGCAGGATGCAATTGTTCAGGAAGCAAAGAAAAAGGCACTTGATATTCTTACACAAGCTAAAACAAATGCTGCTAAAATAACAAAAGACGCTAACGATTATACTGAAGACATTTTGAATAAAACTGAAAAATTAATGACAGTTGTTTTGCAGGATGTTCGTAAAACAAAAAGTTCAATGCGTGATAAAAGATAATTGGATTTGTTTCTAATTTGTAACCAAAATAAAACTTTATTGAAAATAATCTATGGTATAATAAATGTAAACGCAAAGGAGCGTATCGTAACTGATACGCTCTTTTTTTGTTTTATAAACTTTAAAGGTGGAATTATTATGGACAAAATCGATGTAAAGCTGATAACATTACTACAGGAAAATGCAAGATATCCATTAAAATTTCTTGCATCTCAGGTTTTTCTTTCTGCTCCGGCAGTTTCGTCAAGAATTGATAAACTTGAAAAACAAGGTATAATTCTTGGATATAATACAGTTATTGACAAACAAAAGCTTGGTTACCATATTACAGCGTTTATTAATCTTGAAATGACTCCAAATCAAAAACCGGAATTCTACCCATTTATACAGCAGTGTCCCAATGTACTTGAATGTAATTGCGTAACAGGCAGTTTTTCTATGCTTATAAAGGTTGCATTTCACAGTACACAGGAACTTGATACATTTATCGGACAATTGCAGCATTTTGGAAATACTTCGACACAGATAGTATTTTCAACTCCAGTTGCAAACCGAGAAATCACAATTAAAGATGAAGAGTAAAAATAAGGTCAATGGGTGTTCAGTCCATTGACTTTTTACAGTCAGATTTATTCGTTTTCTTCCTTCTTCTTTTTAGGGTGTATATTGGCAAGAGGGGAACTTTCAGCTGCATTTTGCAGAATATTGCTGGAAAGATGTGTATATATTTCAGTTGTTGCAATACTTTCGTGGCCTAATATTTCTTTTAAAGTCAAGGTATCCACATTTCCGTACTGATACATCAATGTTGCAGCTGTATGCCTTAATTTATGTACAGAATATCCTTGCCCTGAAAGACCAATTTTTCTCAGATGATTGTCAATAATTTGTTCAACACGCCTGCGGCTGATTCGACGGTTTTTGCGGCTGAGAAAAACAGCGTCCGGATCCTGTACTGAATTCTCACGGGAATTAATATATTCCAGCAACGATTCACGACAGGCATTATTAAAATAAATATATCTTTCTTTATTGCCTTTACCAAGCAGTTTCATTTTATTTTCAGTAAAATTTATATCAGATAAATTTAATCCCACAAGTTCACTTAAACGCATTCCGCAGTTTAAAAAAAGTGTGATAATACAATAATCTCTTGCAGAATAATTGCCGTCATCTTCAGCAGATTCAAGCAGATCCTGACTCTGTTCAAGTGTAAGATATTTAGGCATGGTTTTTTTTAGCTTTGGCAATTCAAGGTTGGTTGTCGGATCATTTTTTAAAATCATTACACTCTTAGTAAGATATTTGTATAGACTCTTTAATGAAGATATTTTTCTGGAAATTGTTTTGGCATTATTTTTTCGTTCGCCCTGAAGAAAATAAATGTACTCATAAATTTTTTGCAGACTGACATTTTCAAGACGATTCACATCAAAATTTCTGATTGAGATTTTCTCAAAATCAATTTCTTCTTCTGAATCCATATAAATCAGATACCTCAGAAATGTTCGTATATCAATAAGATAGCCTTCAACAGTACGTTCAGATTTTCCTTTGGCAACAACGAGATTAAACCAGTATTCATTTAAAAAATCCGGATATTCATGTAATTTGCTCTTCTTCATATTTATTTCCACTTCTTATTTCGCTAAATTTGCATTTAGCGAAATAACTACTCAGTGACTTTCACTCTCCTTTTCACGCTAAACAACCCTGTATAATTTTGTTCTACAGTTGTCTGAAACTTATTATAACACATTTTTATGAATACAACAATAATAATTTTTTATAAAATTATAATAATAACATTTTTTTATTGAAAAAAGGTATAAAATATGATATAATTATAAATATATTTGCTATTGAACTGTAAATGCAAACAACAGAATGGAGAAATTTATGAATAAATCAGAAATTCTGAAAAGAATTAATGAACTTTCTGAACTGATAGAGTTTCACAGTAAAAATTATTATGTTCTTGACAATCCTCAGATTTCAGATTATGAATTTGATGCTTTGATGAATGAACTGAAAAAGCTTGAAAAGGAAAATCCGGAATTTGCTTTTGAAACTTCACCAACAAGGCGTGTCGGCGGCGAAGTTCTTTCAAATTTTGAAAAAGTTGAACATAAAATTCAGATGGCAAGTCTTCAGGACGTTTTTTCTTTCTCAGAAGTAGAAGAATTTGTAAATAAATGTAAGACTGAACTTGATTCACCGGTATTTGTTGTTGAACCTAAAATAGACGGACTGTCAGTTTCACTTGAATATGAAAACGGAATCTTCAAAACCGGTTCTACCAGAGGAAATGGTTTTGTCGGAGAAAATGTAACAGAAAATGTTAAAACTATTCGCTCTATTCCCATGAAACTCTCTTTCCCTATCCCCTACATTGAGGTTCGTGGGGAGGTATATATGCCGAGAAAAAGCTTTAAAGAACTGGTTGAATTTCAGGAGCTTAATGACGAACAGCCATTCAAAAATCCCAGAAATGCCGCTGCTGGTTCATTAAGACAGAAAAATCCAAAAATCACTGCAAAAAGAAAGCTTGATATTTTCATATTTAATCTTCAGCAGATTAATGGTGCTGAAATCACCTCACATAAGCAGTCGCTTGATTATATTTCGGAACTTGGATTTAAGGTTATTCCGGGTTATAAGCAATGCCGTACGGTTGAAGAAATACTTTGTGAAATCGAGAATATCGGCAACATGAGAAATGAGTTCAGTTTTGATATTGACGGTGTTGTTATAAAGGTTGACGATTTTGAACAGCGCAGTAAAATGGGTGAAACTGCTAAGTACCCCAAATGGGCTGTTGCATATAAATTCCCGCCTGAAGAAAAAGAAACCAAACTTCTGGACATAGAAGTTAATGTGGGCAGAACTGGTGCTATTACGCCTGTTGCGGTGTTTGAGCCTATAATGCTTGCTGGTACAAGCGTTTCAAGGGCAGTACTGCATAATCAGCAATTTATTGATGAAAAGTATATAAGAATAGGTGACATTATTCTTGTCCGAAAAGCTGGCGAAATTATTCCGGAGGTAATTCGTTCTGTAAAACATTCTGATAATTCACTGCCCTTTAAACTGCCAGAAAAATGTCCTGTCTGCGGCACTGATGCTGTAAGATATGATGATGAGAGTGTTTTAAGATGCCCGAATACAGACTGTCCTGCACAGCTTTTAAAGAGTATCATTCACTTTGCCTCAAAGGATGCTATGAACATTGACGGACTTGGTCCTGTAATTGTTTCACTGCTCCTTGAAAAAAATCTGATAAATTCAGTTGCAGATTTATATATTCTGAAAAAGGAGCAACTGACTAAACTTGACAGATTTGCTGAAAAATCCGCTGACAATCTTATAAATGCGATTGAGCAGTCTAAGAGTAACAATCTGGACAGACTTGTTTTTGCACTTGGTATCAGAAATATTGGTACTAAGGCAGCAAAGCTTTTATGTGCAAGGTTTAAGGATATTGACAGTATCATTAATGCATCGGCAGAGGAAATCGAGCATATTGACGGTTTTGGCGAAGTCATGGCAGAGAATGTGGAAAAAGCATTCAGAGAACCCCACAGGCTTGAAATTATTGAACGTTTCCGTGAATATGGTCTGAACATGGTGTATGAATCAGCATCAGACGGTAGCGATATGAGATTTGAGGGTAAGACATTTGTGCTGACCGGTACACTGCCTACCATGAAAAGACGTGATGCACAGGAACTGATTGAAAAATTCGGCGGAAAGGTTTCGTCCTTTGTTTCAAAGAAAACTGATTATGTTGTTGCCGGAGAGGACGCCGGAAGTAAGCTTACAAAAGCTCAGCAGCTTGGTATACAGATTCTCACCGAGCAGGAGCTTATTGATATAACAAAATAAAAAAGGATGGTTGTTATGAAAATTGATATTAAACACATAGCAAAGCTGTCTCGCCTTAAAATTGAGGATGACAAGCTTGAAAAGTTTGAAAAGGACATGGAAACTATCGTAAACATGGTTGACAATATGCCTGATGTGGACGGTCCTCTCACTCTGATTGATGAGGAAAATCCTATGACACTGCGTGAGGACAAAGCTGTTACTGATAAATTCAAGCGTGAAGAACTGCTTGCAAATGCCCCCGAGGTTCAGGCGGGCTGTCTTGTTGTGCCGAAAACTGTAGAATAAAAAGGAGTTAAAAGCTATGAAGTTATATGAAAAAACTGCCTCTGAACTTTCAGAAATGCTCAGAAACAAAGAGTGCAGTGCTGTTGAAATATGCAATGATGTAATTGAACGTATTCACGAAACTGAGGACAAGGTCGGCGCTTATGTTACGGTTTGCGAGGATTCCGCAAAGGAAAATGCAGCAGCTGTTGACAAGGCACTGGCTGACGGTGAAACCCTCCACCCTCTTGCTGGTATTCCGATTGGTATCAAGGACAATATTTCCACTAAAGGCATAAAGACTACCTGTTCTTCCAGAATGTTGGAAAACTATGTTCCGCCGTTTAACGCAACAGTCATGGAAAAGGTTAACAATGCTAAAATGACTGTTCTCGGCAAAATGAACATGGACGAATTTGCTATGGGTTCTTCCACTGAAACATCTTATATGCACCTTACAAGAAATCCCCACAATACTGAATGTGTTCCTGGAGGTTCTTCGGGCGGTTCTGCTGCTGCCATTGCATCGGGAGAGGCTGTACTGACCCTTGGTTCTGACACAGGCGGTTCTATCCGTCAGCCGGCGGCACTTTGCGGCGCAGTAGGCATGAAACCTACTTACGGAAGTGTTTCAAGATACGGTCTTGTTGCTTTCGCATCATCACTTGACCAGATTGGTCCTCTCGGAAAGTCAGTCAAGGACGTTGCAATGCTCCAGAGCGTTATATGCGGTCATGACAGACATGACGCAACATCAAAATTCATGGAATATCCAGACTATGCTGCCGGACTGGAAAGCAATCTGAAGGGGCTTAAAATAGGTGTGCCAAAGGAATATTTCGGCGAGGGCATTGACGCTGAGGTCAAGGATTCCGTAATGAAGGCAATTAAGGAAATGGAATCAAACGGCGCAGAAATCAAGGAGATTTTACTTCCGAGTACACAGTACGCAATCAATACTTATTATATAATCGCATCTGCCGAGGCTTCCTCTAACCTTGCAAGATTTGACGGTGTTAAGTACGGCTACCGTGCAAAGGATTATGACGGTCTTGTGGATATGTATGAAAAGACAAGAAGCGAGGGCTTTGGTGACGAGGTCAAGAGAAGAATTATGCTGGGTACTTTCGTTCTTAGCTCCGGTTACTTTGACGCTTACTATAAAAAGGCAAAGAGAGTTCAGAACAGAATAAGCGCTGAGTTTGCGGACGCTTTTAAGGAATGTGACATCATCGCAACTCCGACTGTCCCCTCCTCTGCTTTCAAAATCGGTGAAAACATCGGCGACCCTATCAAGATGTACTACAATGACGTATGCACAGTTACTGTAAATATTGCCGGACTTCCTGCAATCAGTCTTCCATGCGGCAGAGACAGCAAAAATATGCCTATGGGACTTCAGCTTATCGGCAGTAAATTCAGTGAACAGCAGCTTTTGAATGCGGCATTCGGTTATGAACAGATTTGCGGCGGATTTGACGTTCTGTCAAAGTCACTTTAAGGAGGTAAATTAACATGAAGGATTATGAACTTGTTGTCGGTCTTGAAGTGCACGCAGAGCTGAATACCGAATCAAAAATTTTCTGCGACTGTAAAAACGCTTTTGGTCTTGAAGTAAATACACAGGTCTGTCCTGTCTGCATGGGTATGCCGGGAACACTGCCAACCCTCAACGAAAAGGTTGTGGACTACGCAATTAAAATGGGACACGCTTTAAACTGTACCATTAACAATGTCTGCAAGCAGGACAGAAAAAACTATTTCTACCCTGACCTCCCTAAGGCTTATCAGATTTCACAGGCAGATGTACCTCTCTGCGAAAACGGAAAGCTTGAATTTATGGTTGACGGCGAAATGAAAACCGTCCGCATAACAAGAATACACATAGAAGAAGACGCAGGAAAACTGCTGCATGACGAGTCTTTCTCCGGTTCACTTGTTGACCTTAACCGCTGCGGAGTTCCGCTTATTGAAATAGTTTCTGAACCGGATATCAGAAGTTCTGCTGAGGCTAAGGCTTATCTTGAAACAATTAAATCTATATTGCAGTATATCGGCATTTCCGACTGTAAAATGCAGGAAGGTTCAATCAGATGCGACGTAAACGTTTCTGTAAGAGAAAAAGGTGCTAAGGAATTTGGTACTCGTTCTGAAATGAAGAATGTAAACAGCTTCAGTGCCGCTGTAAGAGGTATTGAGTACGAGGCAAAGCGTCAGATTGAAATTCTTGAAAACGGTGGTACTGTCATTCAGGAAACACGCCGCTGGGACGACCCTAAGGGTATGAGCTTCCCTATGCGTTCAAAGGAGGACGCACAGGATTACAGATACTTCCCTGAGCCTGACCTGCTGACAATTGTTGTTGACAAGGAAAAGGTAGGGGAGCTGAAAAAACAGATTCCGGAACTGCCTAATGCTAAAATAAAGAGATATGTAAACGAATATTCTCTCTCTCAGATTGATGCTACTCTCATTGCAGAGGACATGGAAAAGTCTGCACTTTTTGACTCATGCTGTGCTATGAACAAGTGCAAGCCAAAGAGTATCAGCAACTGGATTCTGAGTGATATTGCAAAGTACACAAACGAAACCGGCAAACTGATTTCCGAAACAAATCTTACTGCTGAAAAACTGACAGCGCTTATCGAAAAGATTGAAAAGGGCATTATTTCTAATTCAGCTGGAAAGACAGTATTTGAAGAGATAATGAAAAATAACGGAGACGTTGACAAAATCATCGAGGAAAAGGGTCTGGCTCAGAATTCCGATTCCGACTTCATTGAAAATCTTGTCAAGGAAGTCTTTGCAAATAACGAAAAGTCAATTAACGACTACAAGAACGGCAAGACAAATGCACTCGGCTATCTGGTTGGTCAGTGCATGAAAGCGTCAAAAGGCAAGGCTAACCCTGGTATCGTTAAGGAAACTGTTACAAGAATGCTTGAATCATAAAATAAAAACCTGTCGGAAAATCAATTCCGGCAGGTTTAATTTATTATAGTGTAACAAGCGTCGCTCCATCAGTATAAACGAAAATAAAGTGAAACAGTCTTATTATAACTCCAGATTCGCATATATGGGTATCAGGACCATAAGGTTCGTCTTTCAGTATTTTGTGATAATATGTACAGCTGTAAAATACCGCAGTATATTTTTCAGTTTCCATCTTCTTTTCTTCGTAATACATTTTAGAGTGACTCGGTATCATACAGATTATATAAATAATTATTTCAAGTAAGATGATAGTGACTAATTTCTTTTTATCCGGTATTTTCATTATTGTCCCCATTAAAAAAATGCTCCCCTTTTGAGGGAGCATTTTTTTTACTTGATAATTGATTTGCCAGTCATTTCAGCAGGCTGTTCCAGTCCCATAACCTTGAGCATGGTAGGTGCAATATCAGCAAGCACTCCCCCGTCACGCAGTTCGCAGTCCTCACCGACAACAATGAACGGTACTGGATTTGTTGTATGAGCCGTAAACGGTGAACCGTCGTCCTCGTACATTTTATCTGCGTTTCCGTGGTCAGCAGTAATGAAAGCAACGCCGCCCTTGGCAAGTACTGCCTCAACTGTTCTTCCAACGCATTCGTCAACAGCCTCAACAGCTGCCTTTGCTGCATCAAAAATACCTGTATGACCAACCATATCGCAATTAGCGTAGTTTAAGATAATAGCGTCATACTTGTCTGCATTGATTGCGTCAACAACTGCGTCAGTAACCTCATAAGCGCTCATTTCAGGTTTCATGTCAAAGGTTTCAACATCAGGTGATTTGATAAGGATTCTGTCTTCGCCCTCAAATGTCTTTTCCTCGCCGCCGTTAAAGAAGAAAGTAACGTGAGCGTATTTCTGGGTTTCAGCAATTCTAAGCTGTGTTTTGCCCATTTTGCTTACATACTCGCCGAAAGTCATTTCCAGAGCCTCCGGAGGATATGCAACAGAAACGTTAGGCATTGCGGCGTCATACTGTGCCATGCATACAAAGTTTACAGGGAAAAATCCCTTTCTGCGTTCAAAACCTGTAAATCCCTCATCGACAAAAGCTCTTGTTATCTGTCTTGCACGGTCAGGACGGAAGTTGAAGAAAACAATGCTGTCGTCCGAATTTATCATGCCGTTTTTATCGCAGACTGTCGGGAGCATAAATTCATCTGTAACTCCGTTTGCGTATGAATCCTCGATTGCCTTTACAGGGTCACCGCCCTCAACGCCTTCGCCGAGAACCATTGCATTGTAAGCCTTTTCAACTCTGTCCCATGCGTTATCTCTGTCCATTGCGTAGAATCTTCCCATTACAGTTGCAACTGAACCAACACCGATTTCACTCATCTTAGCGCAGGCGTCCTTCATAAATTCAGAAGCTGATGACGGCGGAACATCACGTCCGTCGAGGAAAGCGTGAACATAAACCTTTTCAAGACCGTTCTTCTTAGCCATTTCAAGCAGACCGTAAAGGTGTTCAATGTGGCTGTGTACGCCGCCCGGTGAAAGAAGTCCCATAAGGTGGAGAGCAGAATTCTTTTCCTTAC
>JALEVO010000098.1 GCA_022788225.1 Oscillospiraceae bacterium
TACTTCATTCGTTGACTATCAGGGGGCAGTAAAAAACAGCGGTTCGGGTAGCGTAAACGGCTGGACTGTCACCATTCCACTTAAATCGGACGTTGAGATAATCAGCAGCTGGGGCGGAAGCTTTTCCTCAGACGGCAAGACCATAACCGTCACACCGGAAGAATACAACAAAGCCCTTGAACCGGGAAACGAGGCAACTTTCGGTTTCCAGATTTCGGGTGCGGCAGACGCAGTTGACACAGCAGGAATCTCATGCACTGGCACTGCCGGAAGTTCGCAGTCAGCACGGCAGGACAGCAGTTCATCACAAAGCAGCAACGCCGGAGAACCTGTTGCCAACACAGGCGCAAAGGACGTTCCCAAGCCCACAACCGACGACTGGCTTTCTGTAAAGGGTAACAAAATCGTTGATTCCAGCGGCAAGGAAGTGTGGCTGACCGGATGTAACTGGTTCGGCTACAACACGGGTACAAACTGCTTTGACGGTTTATGGGCGTGCGACCTCAACTCCTCCCTTGCAAGTATCGCAGACCACGGTTTCAATCTTCTGCGTGTCCCGATTTCAACAGAGCTTATCAACAACTGGGCAGACGGAAATTACCCCGAAGCTAACTACAATCAGGCGACAAACTCTTACCTTGAAGGCATGAACAGCCTTGAAATTTTTGATTATGTGGTGGGACAGTGCCGTGCCAACGGAATTAAGATAATGATTGACATTCACTGTGCTGTAACCGATTCCATGGGTCACATGAAACCTCTCTGGACTGACGGCGACATAAGCGAACAGGACTACCTTGACGGTCTTTCATGGATGGCTGAACGCTACCAAAACGACGATACCATAATCGCCTACGACCTTGAAAACGAACCCCACGGCAAGCAGAACGAGTCACCAAGAGCAAAGTGGGACGATTCCAAAGACGCTGACAACTGGAAGTATGTTGCGGAAAAGGCGGCAGACGCAGTACTCAGCAAGAATGAGAATGTCCTTGTCATGGTTGAGGGAATTGAAATTTATCCTAAGGACATAAAGAAAAACGGTGACTTCAAGTCCCAGAACGAGGACGATTATTTCTTCAACTGGTGGGGCGGAAACTTAAGAGGTGTTGCCGACAATCCGGTGGACTTGGGAAAACACCAGAACAAGCTTGTTTATTCTCCTCACGATTATGGTCCGGCAGTTTACGAACAGCCGTGGTTTGAGGACGGATATACTTTCGACTCCCTTTATGAGGACTGCTGGTATGACAACTGGTTCTACATTCAGGACAAAAACATTGCCCCCCTGCTTATCGGTGAATGGGGCGGTTACATGACCGAACCAAACGTCACATGGATGACATATTTAAGACAGCTTATTTCTGAAAACAAAATCAACCACACATTCTGGTGCTTCAACGCAAATTCCGGAGATACCGGCGGACTTGTAAAGGACGATTTCATGACATGGGATACTGAAAAGTACGAGTTCGTAAAGGAAGTTCTGTGGCAGAAAGACGGAAAGTTTGTGGGACTTGACCATGAGATACCGCTGGGCGAAAACGGTATTACTTTGAGTGATTATTAATAAAAATAAGGGTATGCCCGAACGGGCATACCCTTTACTTATCCTCAAGCTCCTTGAGTGCCTTTATTTCCTCACGGTTCAGCTTTATTTCCGAATCCTTGATTATTTTCACCTGGTCACGGTTCACATAAACCGGAACATCGCTCTTTTCAGGATTGATTTTCAGTCTGCCGGTTATGAGGTTTACTTCCTCAACATAACCTCTGCACTCCGGCGTTTTAACGTATGCGCCCACCTTAGGCGTGATTTTAAGCAGTTCGTCATACGCCGCCTGCTCGTTTTTCAGACAGCACATCAGTCTGCCGCAGGTGCCGGAAATCTTTGTGGGGTTAAGGGAAAGTCCCTGCTCCTTTGCCATTTTAATGGACACAGGCTGAAAATCACCCATATACCCCTTACAGCAGAACTCTCGTCCGCATATTCCCAGTCCGCCGAGAATTTTCGCCTCGTCACGGACGCCTATCTGCCGCAGTTCAATACGTGTCTTGAAAACTGCCGCAAGGTCTTTTACCAGTTCACGGAAATCAACTCGGCTTTCCGCTGTAAAATAAAACAGTATCTTGTTGTTGTCAAAGGTACACTCAACGTCGATAAGGTGCATTTTCAGTTTTCTGAAAGCGATTTTCTCCTCGCATATCTTAAAAGCATCCTGCTCCTTCTGACGGTTTCGCTCGACAATTGCGATATCTTTCGCACTTGCCCTTCTTATAACTGCTTTAAGGGGTGCGACTATCTCCGAGTCCTCAACCTTCTTGTTCTCAATAACCACATCTCCGCACTCTATCCCTCTTGCCGTTTCAACGATAGCCTTGTCGCCCAGCCTGAATTTATGTTCACCGGGAGAAAAATAATAAACCTTTCCGCCCTTTTTAAAACGTATTCCGATTATTTCAGTCATTGTAACCTCAATTCACCTCATTAATTTATGGCAATACCGCATAATTATTGTCGTACAGGTGCGCAGTCAGATTTTTCGGAAGATTGCATAAAAAGCTCGCAGGCATACTGACGTATGTCAAGAGATTTTTGTGCGATATGACGGAAAATCTGCAAGCAGATGTGCGGCAAAGGCGTCAGCCGTTAATTATGCGGTGTTGCCTTATTACTATTCACCACGTCCGCAGTCCATAATTTCTGCACAGAGTCCAGCCATAACAAGGGTCTGGCTGACGTTTGCCCTGTAATCTGCCGCCGCCTTTTCTGCCGCCTTGTGTATCTTTTCGGCGGATACTGCTGAAAGACGTCCTCCCAGCTTCACAGCCTCTGCCGGACAGCAGCTTATGCACCTGTTCTCCGGATCTATCTGCGTAACAGCTGCGTCCCTTATAACCTTGTCGAACATTTCAAGGAATACAGCCGCATTGTTCCTGTCCTTTAAAACATCTGATGAAAAAACAGTCAGCAGACTGTATTCATCTCTGTTAATTATACTATCCGCCGCTTTTTTTGTCAACTGTGCGATTTTCTGTAAATTTTCGTCCTCAAGAAACTGAATGCACATTCCGATATTTCCCCGGAATACCTCCATGGCTTTCTGAATCTGACCGCTGTCATATCCCCTCAAAGCCAGTGCCTCCGCACATTCGTCATCACTGCATGGCGAAACGCCTATGGACACCACTCTTGAAAGTATTGTCGAAAGAAAGGAATCCTTTGAAACTGCCGTAAAAATAAAGTAAACAAAATCCGGCGGCTCTTCAATAAGCTTTAAAAGGGAGTTCTGCGCCGGTATTTTAATGTTGTCAGCGTCTGCAAAAAGATAGACTTTCCTGTCACCGTTATTTGGCGCAACGATTGAATCCGAGCAGACCTGTCGGCAGGTTTCGACGGAATAAGTCATAAGCTTTCCGCTTTGCTCCGGAAAAATCAAATCCGGGTGTATTCCCTTGTCAATATTGCGGCAGGAACGGCAGTCATTGCATGGGACGTTTCCGCCTTTTTCGCAAAGCAAAGTCTTAGCCATATAAAGGGCGGCTGTTTTTTTACCCAGTCCCTTTTCACCGTAAATGATAAACCCATGGGGCAGTCTGCCGCTTTTGCACATGGATTCAAAGGAATCCTTTAAAAATCCGTTTCCATATATCTTAGTCATACTTTTTCAAAACGCTCAACGTCTGTTACAAAAATTGTTGCTCCGCCTACTGATACCTCAACCGGAAATGATGAGTATGTACCCAGTCCGCTGGAAGTTCCCGACGGAACAAACTGCTTTCTCTTATGGCTCTTGGCACTTATTACCTCAATGACCTCATCAACCTTTTCGTCATCTGTACAGATAAGAAAGGTAGTGTTTCCGGCACTCAGAAAACCGCCTGTGGAAGCAAGCTTTGTAGCAAAAAAACCGTTTTTGGTAAGCGCCCTTGAAACCGCCTGACTGTCATCACCGTTTACTACTGCAAAAATCAGTTTCATATATGTCCATCCTTTCGGTCAATCAGTATAATTTATTTTACCACATTTACAGTTAAAATACCATACCTTTTGAAAATTTTAATGCAGTTTTTATCTATTACCTCGCCGCTTGCCGCAACCGGTACTGCCGGAGGGCATGGCACATTTACTCCGGCGCATATCCTGCCCTCGCTTTCCTCAACGGGTATTTCCTCGTAATCACCCAGTACTGCCTCTCTCACCCTTAACGCTGTTTCCGGCTGAGGGAATGAAAGCTTTCCGCTGTAAACCGGCGGTTTTGGACTGCACTGCATGAGGATATCCCCAGTCTTTTCGATTTCGTCCGGTGTGTTCACGGGAGAAAAAAGCAGTACGATACAGCCGCTGTCGGCATATTCGCATTCTATCCCGAAACCTCTCAGCTGCCCTGCAAGGTCTTTGCCGTCGCATAAAAGAGTAAGGTGAAAAGGCTCTCCGCTGTAGACGTCATACCGTCCGCTGATTCTTTTTCTTAAAGCGTCCAGTGCGCAGACCGCCCCTTTCACATCATCTTCAAGGCATTCTGCAATATACTTTGCACACAAATCCAGCGACGCCATTATAAGATAGCTGGGACTTGTGGAGCCGAACAGCGACATTGCCCCCTTTGCCCTGTCAGCGTAAGCCGGATTCATAATGTGCAGGTACGCTCCCCCTGTCAGTGCCGGAAGCATTTTGTGGGCAGAGTCACAGCAGATATCCGCCCCAAGCTGTGACGGGTGACAGCCCATGGAAATGGTATGTGCGCCATGGGCATTGTCAACCAATAATACGGCATTATATCGGTGACACAGCTTTGATACTTCCCCGATATCGGCAGTTTTTCCCAGATAATCGGGTGAAGTGAGGTAAATACAGGCATTTTTATGCCGTTTCAGCATTTCCTCTGCTTTATCATATGGAAATCCACCCGAAAGAATACCTCCGCTGTAATCCGGAAAAAGCCACAGCGGCTGAATGTCAAGAAGTGCACAGGCGGCAAGAAAACTGCGGTGTACATTGCGGACGGCAATGACAGTACGGTTTTCCTGTTTCATCAGCGCAAGCATTGTCTGAATGCAAAGAGTTGAACCCCCTGTGCTGTAACAGGTGCGGACGGTGTGATAAAGGCGGGAGGTGTTTTTCTCACTCTCCGCAATTATCCCCGACGCCTCAAAAAGGCTGTCCGCACCGCTTATCTCCGTTATATCGCATTCAAAGGCTTTAAGGGGGGCAAAAGCTTTTCCCTTGTGCCCCGGCATATGTAACCGCAGGGTATCCGAGCGGCTGTAATTTTCAAGAAAGTCATAAATGGGTGTTTTCATAGTTTTATCCTTATAAATAATAATATTTCAGGAATTTGTATATCTTTTCCCTTGCCCGCTTGATAGTCCTTGAAACGGTTGACGGTGCAAGGTCAAGCTTATCGGCAATTTCCGACACGCCCAATCCCTTATAATAGTATAGCACAATTATCTCTCTTTGTCTTGGGGTAAGTTCATTTTTTATTACCCTTGCCATTGTACATTTTACCTTTTCAATAAGCTCCGAGTTTGTTCCGGCTTCGTCTGCCGAAATTTCTGATATCTTTTTGTCAAACTCAAGGGCATCCATTGAAACTCTTCTCATTATTTATATAAATCTCCATTCTGCCGCTTTAGTACCAGCACAGGCAGGAACGAAAATCCCACAAGCGGCGCAAAAGAGATTTTCTGTCCGATGGCTGTATCACCTGTTCCGTATTTCCGGCAATTACTGACCAATAATCACCTTTAAAGCATCTTGAAAAGAACATTTGTTCACTTCCATTATATACCTGTTTTTATAATTTGTCAAGTTCTATTTTTTAAAATATTGCATAAGAATATTTCATGAACCTAATTGCAAAGGAGATAAAAAATGAAACTGCTGTTAATAAACAAGGACAACCCTCTGCCGGAGTGCTGCAAGCCCGTTTTAAGAGAAGTCGGGGACGGCTATTTTTTAGAGGCAAGTGCCGCCTGTGCCATGAAAAAAATGCTCTGCGCTGCTTTATCATGCGGAATACATCTGCGTGTTTTTTCAGCATACCGCAGTATATCCTATCAGAAAGGACTTTTCAACGAGGACGTTGACCGCTATATGCTGTCGGGCATGAGCTTTGAGGAGGCGTACAAAAAAACAGCCATGAGCATTGCAATACCGGGCTACAGCGAACACAACGCCGGACTTGCCGCTGATATTTCAACACGGGACTGGCAGGGTGAAATAAACGAAAGCTTTGAGAATACTCCGGAATTCGAGTGGCTTGACAAAAATGCCCACTGTTTCGGCTTTATCCTGCGATATCCAAAAAATAAAACTCACATAACCGGAATTACATACGAGCCGTGGCATTACCGCTATGTGGGTGCGGCACACGCAAAAAACATAAAGCGAATGGGTATTACCCTTGAAGAATATCTGAATTTGCAGGGCTGTAGTGTGTGATTTGTGAATAAATTGTGTAAATTTCGTGAAATGGGTTGATTTTATTTTTAAAAGTAGTATACTATGTATTAGCACTCAACAAACAAGAGTGCTAATACTGAAAATAACGGAGTTGACAAAAATGCAGAACAAGGAATTTAAGGCTGAGTCCAAAAGATTACTCGACCTGATGATCAATTCAATTTATACACATAAGGAAATCTTTTTAAGAGAGCTTATTTCAAATGCAAGTGACGCAATTGACAAGCTTTATTTCAAGTCACTGACCGATGACAAGGTTGGTATCAGCAAGGACGATTTTGCCATTAAAATTGACCTTGACAAGGACGCAAGAACTATTACAATTTCCGATAACGGTATCGGTATGACCGAGGAAGAACTTGAAAATCATCTCGGTACTATCGCAAACAGCGGTTCATTCAAGTTCAAGAACGAGAACAAGCTGGAGGACGATGTTGACATTATCGGACAGTTCGGTGTTGGCTTCTATTCCGCTTTCATGGTGGCAAAGGAAGTTACTGTAAAGTCAAAGGCTTACGGCAGTGACAAGGCTTACCAGTGGATATCCGAGGGCGCTGACGGCTATCAGATAGGCGAATGCGAAAAGGATACTGTTGGTACAGAAATCACATTAAAACTGAAAGATGATACAGAGGACGAAAAATACAGCGATTATCTGGAACAGTACAGAATAAAGTCACTGGTAAAGAAATATTCCGACTACATCAGATTCCCGGTTAAAATGGATATGACACAAAGCCGTCTTAAAGAGGGTACTGAGGACGAGTATGAGGACTACACAGAAACAGAAACTCTCAACAGCATGGTTCCAATCTGGCGCAAGAACAAGAGTGAGCTGAAAGACGAGGACTACAACAGCTTTTACAAGGAAAAGTTCTTCGACTACAACGAACCGCTCCTCCATATTCACACAAAGGCAGAGGGTACTGCAACATACAATGCGCTGCTTTATATTCCGTCAAAGGCGCCTTACGACTATTACTCAAAGGAATACGAAAAGGGACTCCAGCTTTATTCAAGCGGCGTTCTGATTATGGACAAATGTGCTGACCTGCTGCCTGACCATTTCAGCTTTGTAAAGGGTCTGGTTGATTCCGAGGACCTGTCCCTCAACATTTCAAGAGAAATGCTCCAGCATGACAGACAGCTTAAACTTATTGCAAAGAGTCTTGAAAGAACCATAAAGAACGAGCTGACAAAGCTGCTGAAAAACGACCGTGAAAAGTACGAGGAATTTTACAAGGCTTTCGGTTTACAGCTTAAATTCGGCGTTTACAACAATTACGGCATGAACAAGGATTCAGTAAAAGACCTTATCATGTTCCACTCATCAAAGGAAAACAAGCTTGTAACTCTGGAAGAATACGTTGACAGAATGCCGGAAGACCAGAAATATATTTACTATGCCTGCGGCGAATCAATCGCAAGAATAGACTCACTCCCTCAGACAGAACTTGTAAAGGACAAGGGTTATGAGATACTCTACTTTACAGACAATGTTGACGAGTTTGCAATCAAAATGCTGATGAATTACAAGGAAAAGGAATTCAAGTCAGTTTCCGCCGGCGACCTTGACCTTGACACACCGGAAGAGAAAGAGGAAATCAAGGCAAAGGAAGAGGACGCAAAGGATCTCTTCAAGTTCATGGAAGAAAAACTGAACGGCAAGGTAAAGACAGTACGTCTTTCAAAGCGTCTGAAATCCCACCCTGTATGCCTGACCAGCGACGGTGAAGTTTCCGTTGAAATGGAAAAGGTGCTCAATGCAATGCCTAACGACCAGAAGATACAGGCAGACAAGGTTCTTGAGATAAATCCGGAACACCCTGTTTTTGAAACACTGAAAGACATCTGCGGCAAGGACGATGAAAAGCTTGAAAAGTACACCAAGCTGCTCTACAATCAGGCTCTTATGATTGAGGGACTTCCTGTTGAAGATCCGACAGAGTTTTCAAACCTTGTGTGTGAACTTATGAAATAAAAAATTGAGGCTGCGTGATGCAACCTCTTGCTTTATATCGGGCAAAGTTTTCAACACTCCAGTACCGAATTGTTGAAAGCCTGAAAACGGCAACGGGCGACCAATGGTCGCCCCTGCATACAATAAAAACGGCAGAGTTTAAACACTCTGCCGTTTACATTTTAATTAATAATCAAGTATATCAAAATAAATTGAATCTACTTTTCCGTCATAGTAGTAAATTGTCATATCGTTCCAGTCAGATGCTGTATCGTAAATTGTAATACTGCCGTATGAAGTATCGGTAACAGTTGTGCCGAACCTTGCGGCTACATCAGCAATATTGCTGCCGATTGTGATTCCGTCAAAGGAAACTGTAACTGGAGAACCCTCTGAAATGCTGACGCCTGTAACAAGACAGTCCGCAGGAGCAGCCGCCTTATCTGAATTGTTTTCAATATTTACTCCGAATGTATACTCTTCGTTGTAATAGCTTGTGAAATCACCAGCTTCAAGCTGCTGGTCCTCAACCTTTACCAAATCAAGAATGCCGTTGATTTTTGAAGGGAATGTTACAGCCTGACCGTTAATCTGAATGTTCAGCTTTGAGAAATCATAATCAGCTTCAACACCTGAATTTTCAATTGTATTAAAGTCAGAATCATCGACTAAAGTGTCACCGCCGATATCTCCGCCGATGTCACCGCCCATTGAGTCAGTAATAGCACCGCTGAAAATTGAGCCAAGTCCCTCAACGCCGAATGCAGAACCGATATTGTCAATGAATGCCGCAAGATTAGCAGATGCATCTGTTATATACTGCTCCATTTCAGCGCCATCCTCTGTCAGCTGGTAAACCTTCTGTGATGCATCAAATGCCGGAATATCAACTGATGTTTCTTCCTTTGAAGAAATTGAGATTGTACCGTAATTTGTTCCGTTAACTGTGATGTCAGATTTGATTGTCTGACTCTTACCGTCTGAATCCATAACGAATGTCAGTGAAGGACCTTCAAAACCTGTAAGGTCAAGTGTAAATTCGCCCTTGCAGTAGCCCTTGTCTTCGTTTACAGTTTCAAGGTCTTTAAAGCTTACAGGAATTTCAACATTGCTTCCGTCATCATTAATACCGATAAGAACAAGCTTTGCATCGCCGCTTTCCTTGCCGGACTTTTCAGCTGACTTACCTGAAACCTGAACACCCTCGCCGTCAACTGTGAAGTTAACGTCTATAGCCTTGTCAGAACCGTCCTCAGCTGTCATGTAGCCAATCTTTAAATCTTCTTCCTCAGGAACTTCAATTTCACGGCCGCAGATTTTACCCTTTGAGTCAACGTAAACGTTCATTGTGAACATTGTTTCGCCGCCGCTTACTTCAAGTGTACCCAGTTCGTCAAGCAGTCCTTCAACAGCAGATGTATAATCGTCCTTTGAAAGACCGAACTTTTCAACAATCTTGATTATAGTCTTGTCGTTTTTAGCTTCCTTGAGAACGTCCTTGCAGATACTGAAAAGTGCACCCTGATCAACTTCAGCAGCAAGCTTGTTGTACTCTGTCTTGATGCCGTTTGCCTCACAGGCAACGCCCTTTTCAAGTTCAACATCTTCAATGTTCTCAAATACTATTGTAAAGTACTTTACGATAAGTTCATTGAGTTCTTTTTCTGAAAGCGTATCTTTAAGAGCGTCCGGATCTGTTGACATTGAAGTAACAGCGTCCATATAGCCCTGCAAAAATGCTGCTGCATCAGAATCCATTTCAGAATATGCCTGATCCATTAATGACTGCATATCCATTGAAATGTATGCCGGTGAAAGTTCAGGGATCTGAACGTAATATGCGCCGTCCTGAACATAGATATTCATAGTTGCAAGTGTTTTGTCATCAGCTGTAAGAACGCATGATTCGCTGATGTTTTCACCGTCAACATTTGCGCCTGCCTTAACAGCAATGCTTGACGGAAGTGTGATACCGCTTTCTGAAAGCGGAGAACCAGAAAGTTCCTCAATAAGAGCACCAACATTTGCAGCGTCAATATCCGCCTTGATTTCAACTTCTTCAGCTGCCTGCTTGCCGATTGAATCAATGCCCTTTCCATAAGCCTCGGAAATACCGTCAGCCAGTTCAGAAAGATTTTCTTCCTCAACCCATGCGTAATAGTCCTCCGGCTTGTTTATGAGCATTTTAACATTGTTCTTTACCCATGGAATAAAGTTATAGGCAAGAACACTTCCTGCCGCAAGAATAACTACTATAATTGCAACAATCAGCAATACCGGCTTTTTCTTCGCCGGTTCAACGCCGTCAACAAGCTGTGCACCCTCAAAGGACGGCTGTTCAGTGATAACAGGTTCTACAGTGGAAGTATCCGCAGGAGTAACCTGTTCATTGTTCTGATTTTCATTAAAATCTGACATACTATGTCCCCCTTTTGAATTTTTAAGGAATCACCGTTTAAATACCCCTGCCGCACAGGCAGCAAAATTTAACCGGTATTTTCTTTTGTGTAATACAGTATGAAAAACTGATAATATCATATTAACAAATCTGATTTATAAAGTCAATAAAAAAATAAATTTTTTGTTTTTTTTGTATATATTTTGTAATTATATACAAGCCATTTTTAGCGTTTATAAATTGCAGACCCGTTACTTTGCATTTTTCACAAAAAAGAGATGCTGTTTTTCAGCATCTCCCTTTTTTTCAGATATGCAGGCAATCAGCTTTTAACAGTCCTTTTAAGCCACGCATTGGCAAGGTCAAGAGCCTCATAAAGGCTTTCCTTTTCACTGCTCTTTGTGATAGCCTTGTTAGGCGGCAGGCTCAGGTCAGTGGACATCTGATATACCTTTATTTTACTGGCAACTTCCAGATCCTTAACTTTCTTTTTCTGCAAAATCTGCAGCATAACCACATAATCGTCTGACATATTTCCGTAATAAATCACATTATCATGTCTGACAAGCGGATATCCCTTATAAGTGAAAAAACTGCTGCTCATAATATTCCTCCTTTTCCAAGGGCGATTATGTGCAATAATGTATCAGGGAAACGCTTTTCCCCGAACTATTGTCTATAATGCCTTAAATGTCGTGTAATAAAGATTATAACATACTTCGTGTGCAAATAAAGTCGAAAAAAGTTACCAGTTCATAACAAATTCTTCGTCAGTATCAAATTTTGCAAGATTATCAATAAGCAGGTCAACGTATGCCATTCTGCACTTGAAGCACGGCGTACCGTTTACGCTGATAAGTGCTTTCTTGCCATCTGTTCTGTAAAATTCAATAGTCTGTTTTGTTTTGC
The DNA here is from genome assembly GCA_022788225.1 of Oscillospiraceae bacterium. Taxonomy (GTDB): domain Bacteria; phylum Bacillota; class Clostridia; order Oscillospirales; family Ruminococcaceae; genus Porcipelethomonas. The sequence continues at coordinate 11,737 of JALEVO010000098.1, forward strand.
CGTCCTGCGTTTCAAGCTCAATAGAAACTACCGGCTCTCCTGTGGGTTCTTCGTCAATTACAAAATCCTCAGCGGAGGTTTTCAGCAGGAATGTATAAAAGCTTCTGAAACGCTCTGTGTCACATTCCTTGCCGTTTTTGGTCACCTTGTAATCGTCTGCGGAAGTGCCGCTGCCCTCAAAGCTTACGGATTCGCCGTCTGCAACATCAATTTTAAGACTGCCGATATCCCATACATAAGTACCGAAAATCATCTTTGAGGTTATATCCCCCGGCTGCAGTTCAGCCCAGCATACGCTGTCGGTTGAAATCGCATAAATGACATCGTTATCTTCAAACATTGCAAGGTAGAAAGTTCCGTCAGCACTTTCAAGCTTGTTGCCGATTTTAAGAGTATACTCCTCCGGCTCGTCTGTTTTCATTGTGACTACGCATGACGGTTTGTCAAGTCCTGACGCCGCAATTTCATCATCTGTGGGGTGCGCTGTCATAACTGAATGAGCAGTAAGCCCGAACATACCGTGAGTTGCGTCCTGTGCCTTTTCAGCGTCAAGATATGCAAACACAGGCTGGGTCATATAATGTGTAGCAAGCGTACCGCTCGTTGTATCCTCATCATCGGCGGACTTGTCATACTCTAAAACGATATCGTAATCAAGGTCAGTTCTTTCAATTTTAACTTCCTCGATTTTCGGATAACTGTCGTCTGCCGGTTCTGCAAGAAGAGTTGTTGAGATGAAGTATTCCTTATTGTTGCGGAACACGCTCAGACTGCTTGACGGTGCAAGATAAACAGTATCTCCGCCCTTTTCCATGCAGTATGCCTCACCGCTGACTGGCGACTCATTTCCCACAAGAATAGTTTTTTCGCCTGCCCCTACTTTTACAGTAACTTCGGCGGCAGGATCTTTCAGACCGTATTTTTCAAGGTCTGCCGGATTTTCCTCAACTGTGGAATCAGAGCTTAACGCTGAACCGTTGTTTAACAGTGTGGAAGTAAGGGTGGTGTTGATATCAAGGTCGTCCAGACCCTCAATTGTCAGGGTAACTGTTCCGTCCTCTGCCGGTTCTCCAACAGGGACTGCCGTATATTCACCCTCTGCATTTTTTACAGTTATCGACTGAATATCAGCCTTTTCAAATTCCAGCAGTGAAACCGGAACTGATACCTCACTGCTTTCCTCCGTCGAAAGGTCGGAAGAGGAATCTGTGTCCTTGTCATCAGTAAGCATTAAAGCGGCATATCCGCCTCCTGCAACTGCAAGCGCCGCAGCACAGGCAATCAGAGCCTTGATATTCTTTTTCATCGGTTTCTTCTCCTTAAGAATACAACAATACCAGCCGCAACAACAATCAGCGGAATAATAAAGATAACTGTTCTGCTGATAGCCTTTATCTGTGATGACGTGATATCAATAGTCTGAACTGAAAGATCCTTTTCAGCAATGATGATACCGTTTTCCTTGCCGCACATTTTGTTTACGGCGTTTATAACATATTCTGCATTATTATATGTATTGGAATAAGTCAGAACCTGGTCAAGAATTGTTGCACCGCCTATTACCATAACATTATTTACATGAGCGGTGTTGTTGCTGTCCATATTAGTCTTGGTAGCAACTGCCATGACTGTCTGTGCAGACTTTTCTGCATTGTCCGGATCAAATTCCGTTGTTTCCTCTGTTTCTTCTTCTGTTTCTTCCTCGCCGTTTTCGGCAGCCTCTGCCTTTGTCTTTGCCTCTTCGGCTGTCTGCATTTCAAGAGGATAGAGGAAAGATGTGTCAGAAGTTGTCAGAAGTGCTGTTGTATTTCTGTCAACGTTGGCGTCAAAGAGCAGATTTACCGGTCTTGCAAGAGGTACAATAATCGGCAGCTTGGTATTTGAAAGTCCCTCGCTGTATGTATCCTCAGCAATTGTGGCAACAGGAGCACTCAGCTGTCCCTTCATTGTTGTGACATACTGGCTCTTGTCTGAAGATGAGTCGTAAACAATGCTTCCGCCGATTTCGATTCCCCATACTTCAAGGAAATCGTCAATATTCGGTGTTGCATACTGCAAAACATCTGCAATGTAAATCATGTCCTTGTCAAGGTCACCGTTATTATAGAGGAAATCATCAAGCTTTTTGATGCTGTCCTCTGAAAGGTCGTTTACAGGGGCAGGAAGTACTGCCATATCGTAATCTTCCGGTGAAAGTGTATCTGTCATTATATCAACTTCAGAAACCTCATAGCCGTTTTTGTCCATGAGTGAGTACAAAGCTGAAATTGAGTAAGCGTTGTCAGAATGATAAATTGCAGAGCCGTTATATTTGCTGATAAAAGCAACTCTCTGGGGATTTGCGTCAGTAACACTCATAATTGCAGAAGTCAGTTCCTGCTCGCCCTTATAGCTTGTTACACTGCTGCTGCCGCTGTAATAGTCAGACTGCATATTAAACAGGCTGTTTACAGTCAGCACCTTTACTCTTTCGCCGGACGCAACAACGATATTTCCCTCGGATATTTCACCGTTATAGTTTGCGGAAAACTTTGTTACCACGTCAGGGTTTGACGCAACATCATAGAAATTGATTTTTATGTGGTCTGAATGCTGTTCATATTTTTCCAGTGTTTCAAGAACCATTTTCATATAAGTTCCGCTGGTTGCAAAGTCTGATTCCTTTGCCATAACAGCAATTTCAACATCTGTCTTTAAGTCCTGTATATAGTCAATAGTATCCTGTGATACCTCGTAATACTTTTCCTTTGTAAGGTCAAGCTTTAAGTCCTTTCTGTCTGTGAGGACTCCGGCAATAAGGTTTATAACAACAACAACTGCAATAAATACAACTGTTATAACTGTAGCCACTGTGCCGTATTTAAGCTTTTTCTTATTAAAAGGCTTTTTTTCCTTCTGCGGTTTAACCGTTTCATTAGCCATTGTAAATATACCTCCTTAACTCCAGCGTCTTTTCTCAAATACCCTGACAGTCAGGAAATTGAAGATAACAGCTGTGCTCACAAAGAAAAGCACACTCGAAAGATTGAAAATACCGCAGGTGAATTCATAATACTTCTCATAGAAAGAAAGTGAATTAAGAATATTTGCAATAAAATCAATTTTAACATATCCTGCTATAAAATCAAGGAGATAGAGCACCATCAGCAGCAAAATGCCGAATACAGCCGCAACGACCTGATTTTCTGTGAGAGATGAAACGAACATGGTAACTGCGATAAATGCACAGCCCACAAAGAAAAGTGCCAGATAATTTGAAAGAACAATGTTCCATGAAACATCGCCGAAATAGCTGAGTATCAGTGCATAGACAAACACAATGCTGATTCCCATTATGTACATAAGGAGTGTTGCAAAATATTTGCCTAAAACGATACCGCCCAGACTTACAGGAGCAGTCAGAAGTCCCTGTTCAGTTTTCTGCTTTTTTTCCTCACTGAATGATTTCATAGTAAGGACAGGAATAAGAATTACTATAATCAGGAATAAGCTTGAAAATAATCCGGACATATCAGTTGTTGCCGAATAAAGCGACGAAGCGTAGAAAAAATATCCGGAAAACGCATAGAATACTGCAAGAAATACATAAGCAATACTTGATGTAAAGAATGAGCCAAGCTCACGTCTGAATATTGCGCCCATCAGTTATTACCTCCGTTTTCAGTTTCATTTTGTTCGGACTTTGATTCCTTCAGCTTTTTAATATGCTCGGAAACGCCCTCACCCATTGTGATTTTAAGGAAGATGTCCTCAAGAGTAAGTTCAGCAGAGTTCATGTAGAGGATAGTCCAGTTCATCCTGTTTACAAGTGCACTGACCTCACGCCTTAAATCAACGTCCTCTTTTGCCTCCATCTCATACTCATATACGCCCTTTTCACGCTCCATATCAGCTCTGACGTATTTAAGTCCCGGAATCTTTCTGAGTTCAAAAAGAATTTCGTCCTTGTTACCCTCGATTCTGACGATAAGTCTGTGGTCGGCAGAAATCTTGTTTGAAAGGTTAGCGGCTGTGTCGTCCGCCGCAATTTCACCCTTGTTGATGATGATTACTCTGTCGCATACCGCCTGAATTTCAGAAAGGATATGGGAAGAAAGAATGACTGTATGGTTTCTGCCCAGCTTTTTGATAAGCGTTCTTATCTCAACCATCTGTTTCGGGTCAAGACCAACAGTCGGCTCGTCAAGAATAAGCACCGGCGGATTGCCGATAAGCGCCTGAGCAAGTCCCACACGCTGTTTGTAACCCTTTGAAAGGTGCTTTATGATTCTGTCCTTGACATCTGATATTTTGCAGAGTTCGCAGATATCAGTCAGATGTGACTTTCTCGGCAGTTTGCATTTTTTCAGGTCAAAGACAAAGTTCAGATATGCCTTTACCGTCATATCCAGATACAAAGGCGGCAGTTCCGGCAGATAGCCGATATTTGCCTTTGCCTTTATAGGGTCTTCAAGAACGTCAACCCCGTTAATAAGCACAGAACCGGAAGTTGAAGAAATATATCCGGTCAGCATATTCATTGTCGTGGATTTTCCGGCACCGTTTGGTCCGAGAAATCCCAGTATCTCTCCGTCATTGACAACAAAGCTTATGTCATTGACTGCTTTTTTGTCGCCGTAATGCTTAGTGAGATTTTTAACCTCTATCATACTAAAGTGTTACCTCCTAACATAGCTGTTCATCATAAGTTTAGCAAACTAATGTGACAGTTCTATGAAAACATTATGAAAGCTTTTCTATGCCTTTCTTAATTCGTGCAATTGTGTCCTCTTTGCCCAGAATATCGCAGAGTTCGACGCCGCCCCCCGGTGTAAACTGCTTTCCAGAAACCGCAGTTCTTACAGGCCACAGCAGCCAGCCGTTCTTGACTTCAAGCTTTGCAATAAGGTCAAAGAGTGCCTTGTGGATAGATTCAGTGTTCCACTGGTCAAGATTTTCCAGTACAGGCAGTACAGCTTTCAGCGCCTCAAGGGAGGTTTCCTCGTTGGTCTTCATCTTCTTGTGGCAGTACATTGAAGTGTCGTAATCCGGCAGTTCGTCAATGAAGTCAACCATTTCCGGAACGTCGTTGAAAATTTCAGTTCTCGGCTGGAGTACTGACGCCAGCAGCGGAAGGTCAATGTCCTCTCTCTTTACTGTCTGACGGATATACGGAGTAACGTGCTCTAAAAATACCTCCGGTGACATTCTTCTGATGTGCGCCGCATTGACTGCTTTAAGCTTTACAGGGTCGAAGATAGCCGGTGATTTTGAAATACCGCTTATATCGAAGTTTTCAGCAAGCTCGTCAAGAGTGAAAATTTCCTCCTCACCCTTAGGCGCCCAGCCCAGCAGTGCGATAAAGTTTACAACAGCCTCCGGCAGATAGCCCTTTGCAACGATATCTTCAAATGATGCGTCACCGTTTCTCTTGGAAAGCTTTGAGGTCTGGTCTTTCATAACCGGCGGACAGTGGATATAAACCGGAACGTCCCAGCCGAACGCCTTGTAAAGCAGGTTGTATTTCGGCGCAGATGAAAGGTACTCGTTTCCTCTTACAACGTGTGTGATACCCATTGTGTGGTCGTCTACAACGTTTGCGAAGTTGTATGTCGGCATACCGTCTGTCTTGATAAGTATCTGGTCGTCAAGAGTTGCGTTGTCAACTGTGATATCACCGTAAATCTCGTCATGGAAAGTTGTAGTGCCCTCCAGCGGCATTTTCTGTCTGATAACGTAAGGCACTCCGGCAGCCAGCTTTTCCTCAACCTCTTCCTTTGAAAGGTTGCGGCAGTGTCTGTCATACATAGGTGGAATGTGTGACGCCTCCTGTATTTTTCTTACCTCGTCCAGTCTTTCCTTGTCGCAGAAGCAGTAATAAGCGTCGCCGCTTTCAACAAGCTTTAAGGCATATTCCTTGAACATACCCATTCTCTGTGACTGGATATATGGACCGTAATCGCCGCCTACGTCCGGACCCTCGTCCCATTTAAGACCAGCTTTTCTGAGGGTATCGTAAATAACGTCAACAGCACCCTCAACGTATCTTTCCTGGTCGGTGTCCTCGATTCTTAAAATGAAGTCACCGCCGTTTTTCTTTGCGATAAGATATGTGTAAAGAGCCGTTCTCAGATTACCGATATGCATATATCCTGTCGGACTTGGTGCAAATCTTGTTCTTACTCTCTTTGCCATTTATTTTCATTCCTTTCCTGCCGGTTTCTGCTGACGGATATAGTCAATATCCGCAAAAACCTGCCTTTTAAGTTCATCAATGGAGTCAAATTTTTTTTCATCTCTCACAAATTCCATAAACGCAACCTCGATTTTTCTGCCGTATAAGTCACCGCTGTAATCAAGGATATGGGTTTCCGCAAGAGGCTTTATATGTTTTTCAACAGTCGGCTTTACGCCTATGTTAGTAATGGAATTATATGTTTTTCCGTCAATATCTGTTAATGTATGATAAACGCCTTTTCTCGGCACAAGCTGTTTTTCTCCGAAAATCTGGTTTATTGTGGGAAAATCAAGGGTTCTCCCCAGTCTGTTTCCCTCTGTGACTTCGCCGTAAAGGGTGTACATTCCGCAGCCTAAGGCATAGGTTTCGCTGACTTTTCCCTCTCTGAGCATTGCACGGTACTTTTCCGAAGAAAAGCCATTTCCCGAAAGTTTTATTACCTTAACCTCAAAACCGTATTTTTCCCCAAGATTTTTAAGTTCATCAGTACCGCATGATGCGTTTTTCCCGAACCGGAAATTTTCTCCGCACACAACTGCCCCCGCATTCATTTTTCCGCAGAGTATCTCACGGGCAAACTCCTCGCCATCCATGTCCTGCAACACGCTGAAATCCGGCGACAGTGCATATTTTACGCCAAGCTTGTCCAGTATTCTCAGTTTCTGCTCGTTTGTGTAAATATACTCAAAAGGTCTTCCGTGCTTGAAGCTTATCGATTCTGTTCTGAAAGTGAACACAGCCGGAGCAAGTCCCTTATATTTTAAGGCTGATGAAATGACAAGTCTGTGTCCGCAGTGTACCCCGTCAAATATCCCCAGTGCGGCGGCGGTTTTTTCCTTTATGCTGCCGCTTTCTGTTACGTTTACCATTTTAACGGTCACCGTCCCCGTAAAGGTTTTTCAGAACTCTAAGTTCATTATTTTCAATATCAGCGCAGGCAATTCCGATAAACTCGTTCTTGTCGGAATATATCCTGTACTGCTCCCTGCCGTCAAAGCCTTTCAGCTTGTCAAGGTGCAGTTTTACGCCGTTTTTGTACATCTTTGTTTTCATCTCGTTCAGACGAATTTCCGGCAGAGATGTGAACAGTCTTTCCGAGGAAATGACTGCCTTTTCCAGTTCTCCGCTGTCACGCAGGCTTTCAAGCTGTTCAAGGGTCACGCACTCGTCAAGGGAAAAACCGTTGGAATATGTTCTCACAAGGGAAGTCATAGCACCGCCGCAGCCCAGAGCCTGTCCGATATCGTGGATAATAGTCCGGACGTAGGTACCGCCCGAACAGGAGATATTAAGCTTTCCCTCGGCGGTTTTTTCGTCATATTCAGCTATTTCAAGGGCGTTTACGGTTATTTTCCTCGCCTCACGCTCCACCTCGATACCCTTTCTTGCAAGCTCGTAAAGCCTTTTTCCGCCAACCGACACTGCCGAATACATAGGCGGAATCTGACTTATTTCCCCGCGGAATTTTTCCGCTGCGGATTCAAGTTCTTTCAGGGTAACACAAGGTGTTTCCTCCGAGAGTATTTTTCCGGTTATATCCTGTGTGTCAGTTACAATTCCCAGCCTGAAACCGGCTGTGTAGCTTTTTCCGGTGTGGGGAATAATGCTGACTGCCTTTGTGGCATTTCCGCAGAAAACCGGAAGAACGCCCGTTGCCATAGGGTCAAGAGTACCGGAGTGTCCCAGCCTTTTCATTTTCAGAATACCCCTCATTTTGGCGATAACGTCAAAGGAAGTGAACCCCTCCGGCTTGTTTACAGGGATTATACCGTTTAACTGCATTTTTCCAGTCCCTTTGCAACAGCGTCAACTATCTGCTTTTTCACTTCGTCAAGAGTACCGTGGAGCAGACAGCCAGCCGCCTTGACATGGCCTCCGCCGCCCAGTGACGCACAGATATCCGAAACGTTAACATCATTGGCAGAGCGCATTGAAATTTTATAGCTGTTTTCATCTCTCTGCTTGATAGTAACGCCCACTTCAACGCCTTCGACCTGAAGAGGTATTCCGGCAAGTCCTTCCAGTTCGGAAGCGTCAACGCCCCATCTGTCAAGGATATCTGTTGTAACACATATCATAGTGCAGCGGTCGTCAAGATAATATTCCATAATATCCGTAACAGCTCTTTCAATTTTGATTCTGCCCTTGCTCTTTACCTCGAACATTTCACGGTTTATATGAGCATAGCCGATATCATGGGTTCTTTTCAGTTCTGCCACTATCTCATGGCATCTCGCAGTTGTGTTTTCATATTTAAAGCAGCCGGTATCTGTTGCAATACCAGTATAGATACATCTTGTTATATCCTCGCTGACAGGAATACCCAGAATTTTTATCAGTTCAAAAACCACTTCACAAGCCGCTGACGCATCAGGGCAGACAAGGGTTTTCTCCGCATAGTCGGTATTGGAAATATGGTGGTCTATGCAGAGGTTTACCTTATCGCCGTAAATCTCCTTGTATTTTCCAAGAAGATTTATATCCGCAACGTCTGAAGCTATAATGATATCCGGCTCAAAATCCTCGTCAACATAGCTGCTGGTCATAAAATCATATCTCTTTGGTATCTCATCAGAGCAGAGTACCTTTGCCTTTTTGCCCATGTATTTGAGCATATGGTAAAGGGCAGTACCCGAACCTGTGCAGTCACCGTCCGGACTCTGATGAATGAGAATATATGCGTTGCCGCAGTTTTTAAGAATTTCCGCTGCTTCTTTAAAATCTATTTTCATACTTTCACATCCTCTTTATATCCTATAATTCTCTAAGTTTCTGATTGATTTCCGCACTGTGTGCAATGGAATCATCTGCTATAAACTTCAGATCCGGACATTTTCTCATGTGAAGTCTGTGAAAAAGTTCTCTCTTTATAAATCCGGCCGCACTTGTCAGTCCCTCAACAGATCTCTTTGCTTTTTCCATACCCTCAAAGCAGGATATATAAACCTTGCAGTGGGAAAGATCGTTTGAAAGGTCAACCCTGACAACCGTCAGCATCTGATCCACTCTCGGATCCTTGATATCCCTGAGAATATCAGTCAGCTCACGCTTGATATCCTCGGACATTCTTCCGACCTTAAAGCTTGACATACGCCACCTCCCGAAAGTCTTTATTAAAAGTGCCATTTTGCAGCCGCAAAATATGGCAGACAGATTTCAGCAGGCTTTGCCCGCTTCATCTGTACCGGGATTTATTCGGTGTATTCCTCCATAATAAATCCCTCAAGAATATCGCCTTCCTTAATATCTGCAAAACGTTCAAGACTTATTCCGCATTCATAGCCCTGTGCTACTTCCTTGACGTCGTCCTTGAAACGTCTGAGAGAATCTATCTTATCCTCCGCAATTACAATACCGTCACGGACAACACGGATCTCGCAGGCTCTTGTAATCTTACCGTCGATGATATATGAACCGGCAACTGCGCCGACGTTGGATATCTTGTAAACCTGTCTTACTTCTGCCTTGCCCATAACAACTTCTCTGAACTTAGGTGCAAGCATACCCTTCATAGCGGCTTCGATTTCCTCGATTGCATCATAAATGATTCTGTAAAGTCTGATGTCAACGCCGTCACGCTTTGCATTTTCTTCCGCAACAGGATCAGGACGAACGTTAAATCCGACAATTATCGCACCTGCCGCTTCTGCAAGCATGATATCGCTTTCAGAAACAGCACCGACAGCGCCGTGAATAACCTTTACTCTTACTTCGTCATTTGTAAGCTTTTCAAGTGACTGCTTTACAGCTTCAACAGAGCCCTGAACGTCAGCCTTTACAATAATAGGCAGTTCCTTTACTTCGCCCTGTGCTATCTGACTGAACAGTGTGTCAAGGGTTACCTTCTGGTAGGACTTGAACTGTTCCTGCTTAGCTTCATGCTTTCTCTGTTCAACAAGTTCTCTTGCAAGCTTTTCGTCCTCAACAGCGTTAAAGGTATCGCCTGCACTCGGCACCTCTGCAAGACCTGTTATCTCAACAGGAACAGACGGTCCGGCAGAAGTTATCTTGCTGCCCTTGTCATTGGTCATAACTCTTACCTTGCCGACAGATGTTCCGGCAATAATGACATCACCTGTGTGGAGAGTACCATTCTGAACAAGCAGTGTTGCAACAGGACCTCTGCCCTTGTCAAGTCTTGCTTCGATAACTGCACCCTTTGCAAGTCTGTCAGGATTTGCTTTCAGTTCTTTCATTTCAGCAATAAGCAGAACGTCCTCAAGCAGTTCGTCAATACCCTCACCTGTCTTTGCTGAAACAGGTACGCACATAACGTCGCCGCCCCATTCTTCAACAACAAGGTCATGCTCTGTCAGTTCCTGCTTGATTCTGTCAATATTTGCGCCCTCTTTGTCCATCTTGTTTACAGCAACAATAATTGAAACATTGGCTGCCTTTGCGTGGTTGATGGACTCAATGGTCTGCGGCATGATACCGTCGTCTGCGGCAACAACAAGGATTGCTATATCAGTAACGTCCGCACCTCTTGCTCTCATTGATGTGAAAGCCTCGTGTCCAGGAGTGTCAAGGAAAGTTATCATCTTATCCTGCACCTTTACCTGATATGCACCGATATGCTGTGTGATACCGCCTGCCTCTGATGCTGTAACATTTGCGTGTCTTATTCTGTCAAGGAGAGAAGTTTTACCGTGGTCAACGTGTCCCATTACAACGACTACAGGACTTCTTTCCTCTGTGTTGTTATCGTCATCGTCACTGTTGTCGATAAGACGCTCCTCAATTGTAACGATAACTTCCTTTTCTACCTTAGCGCCCATTTCATCGGCAACCAGTGCGGCAGTATCGAAGTCAATAACCTCATTGATAGTTGCCATAACGCCCAGACCCATAAGCTTTTTAATAACCTGTGCGGCAGTTGCTTTAAGTCTTGCGGCAAGCTCACCGACTGTTATCTCGTCAGGGATAAGGACTTTCAGCTGCTGATTTCTTGCCTTTTCAAGCTGTAAGCGGCGGAGTCTGTCTGCCTCTGTTTCCTTTTTGCTGGAATACTTGTTTTTATTTCTCTGGGCAGATCTCTGATTTATCTTCTGCTTTCTGGAATAATTGTCCTTGTGCTGTTTTCCGGCAGTAGGCGCAATCTGTTCATAACGCTCGTTGTACTTGTCAAGATTTATATATGAACCTCTTGTGTCGATAGTTCTTCTGTTGTCGGAAACAGTTTCAACAGTTGTTGACATATTTGTGCCAAGCTTCTGCTTTTCACCGTGTTTCTGCGGCTTTGCAGGCTGTTTTGCAGCCTTTTTGTTAGGCTGTTCTGCCTTTGGAGTTTCCGGTTTCTTTTCAGGTGCACTCTTTTCCTCCGGCTTTGCAGGCTTTTCAGCCGCCGTTTTCTGCGGTGCAGACTTTTCAGCTTTCTTAGCTTTCGGAGCAGCCTTTTTAGGTGTTTCCTTTTTAACCGGCTTTTCCTCCTCCGGTTCAGTCGGCTTGTTCTTTGATTCAAAATAGCTGTCAAAGCTTTCAACCTGATTGCTCTGTGAATAATGCTCTAAAACATAATTCATTTCCTCGTCAGAAAGCGCAGTTGTGTTTTTTCTCTTTGTACCGTCATATTTTTCAAGAAAATCTATAAGTTCCTGATTTTCTATTTTAAGGTCCTTTGCAGCCTCTGCAAGCTTTATTTTTTTCGTCATAGGCGAAACCTCCTGTATGTTCTGAAAATTCCGGCAATACCGTATTACATGATACCGCCTGTTATGATCTATATAAACGCAAGCTCATCACTCACTGTTGTTTCTTTCAGATTTTCTCTTCCTTTTTGTCCTCTCCGGCTTTGCATTTGTAACAGTGCCGAGAGTGCGGATTTTATTTGCAAATCCGAAATCACATATAGCCGCCACAACCACCTGTTTTCCCGCAGCGTCAAACATATCATAGGAGTCAAGCTCCAGTTCAACTATGTCAATATTGCAGTTTTTACAGATAAAGCGTACTTCCTTCAGCGTCTTGTCGGAGATATCTTCCGTTACAACAACGCATGAAACGTTTCCTTCATAAATTGCGTCCTTAACAGCGTCAAAGCCCGGAATTATCTTGCCTGCCTTGCGGCATATCGTCAGAATGTTAATTATCTTCTGCTGTGAATTCATGTTCCATCACCTCGTAAACCGAATCGTCAATTTTACAGGACAATGATTTTTCAAACCGCCTTGCCTTTCTTGCTTTTTCAAAGCATTCCCGGCTTTTACAGATATATGCTCCCCTGCCGGATTTTTTTCCGGTAAAATCAAGGGAAATTTCCCCCTCAGGCGATTTGACAACTCTTATCATCTCACGCTTGTTTTTCATTTCATTGCAGCCTAAGCACATTCGCATGGGTATTTTTTTAGTTTTCATTTCATCTCACCCCGCAGAGATCATTTCTTATTCAACCGTTGTTTCTGCGGCATTTTCAGCCTCTCCGGACTCCTGTACCGGTTCTTCCTCCGGTGCTTTTTCCATTCCCTTTATCGGTATCTCAAACTCCGGCTTGATGTCGATTTTATATCCTGTCAGCTTTGCGGCAAGCTTTGCGTTCTGACCCCTGTTTCCGATAGCAAGTGAAAGCTGGTCGTTAGGAACGATAACTCTGCATTCCTTTGCCTCTCCGTCAGAAACCGTAACGCTTAAAACCTTTGCCGGTGCAAGAGCCTTTGCGATAAATTCAGCAGGATCTTCACTGTAGTTTATAATGTCTATTTTTTCGCCGTTCAATTCCTTTACAACAGCCTCTATTCTTGATCTCTTAGGGCCGATGCAGGCGCCCACAGCGTCAACATTTTCGTCCTTTGACCAGACAGCCACCTTTGTTCTTGCGCCGGCCTCTCTTGAAATGGACTTTATCTCAATGATACCGTCATAAATTTCAGGCACTTCCAGTTCAAAAAGACGCTTTACAAGGTCCCTGTGTGCTCTTGAGATCTTGATAATAGGCTTTTTGGACTTGTTTACAATACCAGTCACATAAACCTTTACCTGATCACCCTCTTTAAGGCGTTCTCCCGGTATCTGCTCGTTTCTGAAAAGATAAAGCTCTGTTTTGTCATAAACAACAGTAACAGTACCGCTGCCCGGTTCAACCTGTGAAACCTTTGCGGTTATGCACTCATTTTCCTTGTCCTGAAACTGGTTAAGTATATTTTCACGGTTTATCTCTCTTAAATCGCCCTTGATGGACTGCTTTGCAGACTGCGCTGCTGCTCTGCCGAACTTTGCAGCGTCCAGCGGATATTCAACAGTACCGCCCAGATAAGCGTTGGGGTCAATAGTCCTTGCCTCGTCTATGTTTATCTCGTTGTAGTCGATAGGCTCATCGTCAACGACTGTTTTTATAAGGTACATCTCCAGCTTTTTGCTTGCCGGATCAATGTCAACTCTTATGTTGTCCTCGCAGTCAGGATAAGCCTTTCTTATCGCCTTTAAAAGCGCAGACTTGACCTTTTCCACCAAAACTTCTGTGTCAACGCTGTTTTCATCACCAAGAAGTGACAGCGCCTCAAAAAAACCGTTGTTCATTTTCTCAAATTCCTCCGTTTAAATTTAATGTAATTCTTCAAAGTCCTCATATATTTTTATATAAGCAATGTCCGCCAGCGGCAGCTCTGCATAAACCTCTTCCTCGTCCTCGGTTTCCCCCGGAAAGGCAAGAGTAACTTTTTCCTTGTCGTAACCGCCTAACAGTCCCACAACTTCCTTTTCGCCGCCGAAATCCCTTATGGCTCTCACTCTCACCGGCATACCAATGCTTGCCTCAAAGTGGGATTCTCTCACCAGTTCACGTTCAAGTCCTGCCGAACCGATTTCAAGGATATAGCTCTGCGGTATAGGGTCAGCCTCGTCAAGCAGCTTGTTTACCGGACGGGTAAAATTCTCGCAGTCCTCTATACTGACCCCGCCGTCCTTTTCAATGAAAATTCTCAGATACCAGCCGGCGCCCTCTTTTTCAAATCTGACGTCCCATATCCGGATATTCTGATTTTCAGCCTCGTCCTTTACAAGGTCAGAGATTTTCTGCTCGGTTACGCCGAATTTTTTGATCTTCATAGTTTTATTTCTCCTGAATATGTTACTATATAATGTAAGCCACACCCTCTGCAATAAGAAAGACCGGAAATTTCCGGTCTTGAGCTTACTTTATACATACTATTACATAGTATACCACATTATACCCGGAAAATCAAGTGATTTTTCAAAAAATTTCTTTTTTTCCTGAAATCAGCTGCCGAGTATTGCCTGCCACCTCTCCTCATGCGTACCCTGGGTTATAAGATACTTTGCAACGTTTATGGCGTCGTAAAGGTCAACATTTCCGCTGAGGTTTGTATCCGACATTGCAAAGCCGAGAGAATCCTCAAAGCCCTCCGGAGCAATGCCCATGATATATTTTGAAATTGCAACTGCGTCGTAAAGTGAAATGTCACCGCTTTCGTCAGCGTCCCCCCTGACGCCTATTCCTATCGGGACCACAGCGGCAGTCTTTCCGTCTGCTGTTATATTTACCTTATATTTCGTGGTATCGTTGCTTATAAGACCGCTTTCCCCTGCGCTGAAATCAACAAGAGAAAAAGCGTCAAGCCCGAAAGCAAGAAAAGCTGAAACGGCAGCCGCCGTGCAAAGGGTGGTTCTTAAAATTTTTCTGAATTTCATAAGCGGCCTCCTTAATACGGATTTTTTCTTTTCTTATAATAACATATTTATATAAACTCTGTCAAATTTTTCGCAGAAATTTAGTTGGTATAAACACCCATATCCAGAAATAAGTTGCAGAAAATGCATATTTTTGTGTAAAAGGTGCAAATCTCAGCGTTAAATTTCTATGTGCAGACAGTTAAATTTTCTTGACTTTGAGTTTCAAATTATATATAATTATAGTGAAAGAATGTATGCACAGACATATCCCTGTGCTTCTTCTGAAAAGTTATTATTCCAAAAGGAGAATCCATTAAATGAAGATTAAAAAAATTCTTGCCGCACTTGCAGCTATGACTATGATGGCTGTTACTCTTACTGCCTGCGGCGGTTCGGACAAGTCAGAGTCTGAAGCTTCAAGAACAAAGTCCGAAGATGATGTAAAGATTTCCGCTGATGCCTCTATCAATGAGGGCGATCCGGATATCTCCGGACAGACTATCAAGTGGCTCAGCTACTATGATGTTAATCCGACAGGCAACGACGACCGTTCAATCGCTCTTACCCTCTTTGAGGACGTTTACGGCGGAAAGGTTGAATGGATTTCAACTACATACGAAACAAAGTATGATGACCTTGCAAACAGACTTTTAAGCGGCGACCCTGTTGATATGTTCCCTTATGAGTGGGACGCAGTTCCGAACGGCGTATACAAGAACCAGTATCAGCCACTTGATGATTACATCAACCTTGACGACGAGCTTTGGGCAGACGTTAAGGGTCTTGCTGACAAAATGGAATACAAGGGCGCACACTACGTTATCCCATACTGCATAAGCGACCCTGTATGTATCATGTACAGCAGACAGATGATGGAAGACGAAGGTCTTGACGATCCGTATGAGCTTTATCAGAAGGGTGAATGGGACTGGGATGCATTCATGTCAATGATGAAGAGCTTCGTAAACAACGCTGACGACGGCGAAACAAGATACGGCTGTACAGGCTGGTTCGGTCCGGCTATCGTTCAGTCAACAGGTCAGACTATCGTAAACTACGACGGTTCCAAGTTCACAAACAACATTATGAGCCCTGAAATCGAAAAGGCTGAACTTATCCTTGAAGAAATCGCAAACACAAATCTCTACGACACAGCATGGCACAGCTACTTCCCTGACGATGGTTCATGCCTCTTCTACGGTATGGCTCCATGGGCGCTTTCAGAATCAAACGGCAAGAACCCTGACGCGGATATCTTCCTTGTACCGTTCCCGAAAATGCCGGGTTCAGATGAGTACTACCTCTGCTGCTCATTCGGTGCAAAAATGCTGGTTGCAAACTCTGACAAGGGCGACGCTGTTGCAGCTTACATCAAGTGCGAAAGAATCGCAGCTTCAGACGACCAGTACACAGCAGCTGCAAGAGAAAAGGCTCTTATCCCGACAGTTAACGCAAGCGGCGAAAAGACAAAGTATATAACAGAAGAACAGTGGGATATGTGGCAGTCAGTTATGGACCCTGCAAACGTAACTCCGGTATTTGACTTCGGTAACGGTATGGGTACAAGAATGACTGACGAAACATACGATTACAACACAAGAGGCGTTATGAAGAACCTCACAGACGCTCTTATCACAAAGTATGAGGGCTCACCGTCAACTTGGGCAGAACTCCGTGACGCATGGAAGGCTGTTATTGACGAGGAAATCGTAAAGTATAACTAATTTTAAAATATACGGCAGAGGGAATGCGTAAGCATTCCCTTTTTGCTTAATTAAAATAACGGGCGACCATTGGTCGCCCCTACCAAAGGAGGTAACCATGATTTTTATTCATTATCCCAAATGCACGACCTGTCAGAAAGCTAAAAAATGGCTTGATTCCCACAACATTCCATACACTGAAAGACACATAAAAGAGGAAAATCCCACCCTTGACGAACTTTCAGAGTGGTACAAAGCGTCCGGACTGCCCCTGAAAAAGTTCTTTAACACCAGCGGTATGCTTTACCGTGAAATGGGGCTGAAGGACAAGCTTGCTGATATGCCGGAAGAGGAGCAGTTAAAGCTTTTATCCTCTGACGGTATGCTGGTAAAACGCCCCATAATCGTAAAGGAAGATACTGTTCTGACCGGTTTCAGAGAAAAGGAATGGGAGGAAAAGCTGATATAATGAATGCCTGTGATATCATTTTCAAAACAAGGCGTAAGCAGCCCCTTAGCTATGGCGAAATGAAATGGTTTATTGACGGCTACGTTAAAGGCGATATACCGGATTATCAGGTTTCCGCATGGCTTATGGCAGTCTGTTTTAACTCCCTTACCAGAGAGGAAACCAAAAATCTCACCCTTATTATGAGGGATTCCGGCGAAACTGCCGACCTGTCCGCCGTTGGAGCAGTAACAGCCGACAAACACAGCACAGGAGGTATCGGGGACAAGACAAGCCTTGTAATTGCACCGGTCTGCGCCGCCTGCGGTCTTCATGTGCCGAAAATGTCGGGAAGAGGTCTGGGCTTTACCGGCGGTACTATCGACAAGCTTGAAAGTATCCCCGGATTCAATGTCAGCATTGATTTTGAAAAATATGTTGAAAACATCAGAACAGTGGGTACAGCCATAATATCCCAGAGCGGAAATCTCGTTCCGGCAGACAAAAAGCTTTATGCACTGCGTGACGTGACCTCAACAGTTGACAGCATTCCCCTTATCTGTTCAAGCATAATGAGCAAAAAGCTTGCGACTGGTTCGGACTGCATTCTCCTTGACGTCAAGACAGGAAGCGGTGCATTTATGAAAAATACCGAGGACGCTAAGGTACTTGCACAGCTTATGGCAGAAGTGGGCAGGGACGCCGGAAAGAAGTGCCGTGCGGTAATAACCGACATGAATCAGCCTTTAGGACACGCTGTAGGCACCGCTCTTGAAGTAATTGAGGCTGTGGAAATACTCAAAGGAAATCAGAAAGACAGGCTTTATGAGCTTTGTATGGTTTTAGCGTCAAATATGCTTGAGCTTGCCGGACTTGGCAGTATTGAGAACTGCCGTAAGGCGGCGGAAAACGCCGTTGAAAACGGTTCGGCACTGGAAAAATTCCGTGAAATGGTCGAAGCACAGGGCGGTGACAGCAGATTTATTGATGATTATTCATTACTGCCCCATGCGGCGCATAAGCTTGAAATATATGCCGCCGCAGAGGGTTATATTTCAGAAATATACAGCGAGGATATCGGTTTTGCGGCACTGCTTACCGGTGCAGGACGCAGCACAAAGGGAGAACAGATTGACCACTCTGCCGGAATTATCATGAACTGCGAAACCGGACAGTATGTAAACAAAAATGACATTGTCATGACCATATATTCAGGCAGTCAGGAAAAACTGAAAGCCGCCGCAGAAAGAGCAGAAAAGTCGGTTAAAATCACACCGGAAAAACCGGAAGAACTGCCGCTGGTTTATGACGTGATATAAAAACAAATTTTGTAGGGGACGGCGCCACGACGTCCCGATATCAGGATTTTACGGGCTGTCGAGGGCTCCAGCCCCTACAATTTATTTATTATTTGCAGGTTATTTCGCAACAAAACTATTGACATAACCGCTGAAAAAGTATAAAATTATAGGTAAACAACAAAGCATAGTATCTATTAAGGACGGATAACATTATGCAAAAATCAAAATCAGGAATTGCACTTGGCGCTCTGGGCGCAGTGGTATATTTTTCGGCACTCCTGGGCGGCTATATACCTCTGTTTCTTCTTTCCGGATATATTTTCATTAAAGAGGAGAGCAAATGGCTGAAAAAAGCCGTATTCAAGGCTATAGTCCTTATGCTTGTATTTTCAGGCCTGGGCGCTGTAATTGATATGCTCAATGAGATACTGGGCATATTCAACAATCTTTTCAGCTGGGATATGGAAATTCCGCTGGGTCTTGATTATGTTTTCAAAAATATAATCAGTATCTCAAAAACAGTACTTTTCTCTGTTCTTGGATTTAAAGCACTGGGACTGGGAGATATCCCGATTCAGACTATTGACAATGCTGTCTGCTGTGAACCAGATTCCACGACAGACATCAATAAAGAAATGACTGACTGACAGCATTTCGCAAAATAATAAAAAGGAGTAATTTGAAATGGGTTTTTTTGACAAAGTTAAAGATACTGCCGAAAGCGCAATGGAAGCTTTGACTGACGCTGCAAAGGACGTTACTGACAAGGGCAAAGAAATGACCGAAAAGGCGAGAATCAACAAGGCTATCAAAAATGAAGAAACAAAGATAAATAATCTTTACATGATTATCGGTCAGAAATTCTTTAAGGAAAATTCAACAGCCCCCGCAGGCTATGAAGATCAGTTCAACGGTATCGCAAAAGCAAAGGCTGAAATTGAAAAGTTCCAGAAGGATCTTGAAGGCATAACACCTGTCACAAGCTGCCCTAAATGCGGCGCAAGAGTCAATCCGGGACAGCAGTTCTGTCAGGGATGCGGAACAAAGCTTACAGCTGACGCTGCACCTGCACAGCCGGCTCAGACAGCACCGGTTCAGCCAACACCAGTTCAGGCAGAAGTTGCTGAAACTGAAAAATCAGAATAAAATAATCTGTAAACACAAAAAGCACTGCGGTATGATTTATACCACAGTGCATTTTTTTATGAAACAACAACGTAATTATCCGCAGCAGTATCCTTTGTAGCGTGTTCGGTTACGTTGGTAACTTTAACCTTCAGCGGTCTTGCGCCCATGTTGATTTCAATTATATCCCCGACTTTAACGTCGTACGACGCTCTTGCAATCTTGTCATTCACCATTACCTTGCCGGCATCACAAGCCTCGTTGGCAACAGTTCTGCGCTTTATAAGACGGGTTATTTTCAGATATTTGTCAAGTCGCATAAATGGATTTCCCCTTTCATAAACGAAAACGGCAGAGCCAGAAACTCTGCCGTCATTTTTAAGCATAAACGTGTAGATTAAGCGTTTACAGCGTCCTTGAGAGCCTTACCAGCCTTGAATGCAGGAGCCTTCTTTGCAGGTACTGTAATTGTTTCGCCAGTCTGTGGGTTCTTGGACTGCTTTTCTTTTCTGTCACGAACTTCAAATGTACCAAAACCAACGATCTGAACCTTGTCACCGTTTACCAGAGCTTCTGTAATTGTAGAAACTACAGCTGAAAATGCCTTTTCAGCGTCCTTCTTTGTTAATTCACTTTTTTCTGCGATCTGATTAATTAATTCTGCTTTAGTCATTTTTATACCTCCAAAATTCTTTTGAACCAATAAGTTCTTTTAAATTATTATTGTGCCTGATTTTTAACTTTATTCCAGTAAACATCAAGCTTTTCTATGCCAAGAGCCTTCATATCGGCTCCGTCAAGCCTTACTAAATCTTCGGTTGCGGCAAACCTTTCAATAAACTTTTCCGTTGCCCGTGTCATAGCCTCTTCGGCGTCAATCCCAAGATGCCTTGCTGTGTTGACACAGGAGAAAAGCAGGTCACCCAGTTCCTCGAAAATATCCTCTTTTTTTCCGGACTTCACTGCTTCTTCAAGTTCAGCAGTTTCTGCCTTTATGCACTCTATTGTTTCATTCACATTATTAAAGTCCATACCGGCTCTCATAGCCCTTTTGCCAACCTTCTGCGCACGCATAAGCGCCGGAAGTGACTGTGCAACAGATGTCAGTGTTTCGGTATAGCTTGTCTGTCCCTTGGTTTCCTTTTTAATGCTGTCCCAGTTTTTAAGCACTTCGCCGGAATCCGAAACAGTAACATCACCGAAAACATGAGGATGTCTTATAATAAGTTTCTGACAAAGTTCATCACAGATATCGTCAAAATCAAAGCTTTCTTTCTCTTCCTCAATACGGCAGTGGAAAACAACCTGAAGCAGAACGTCCCCAAGTTCCTCTCTGAGCAGCTCCGTATCATCAAGGTCGATAGCTTCAATTGCCTCGTAGACCTCTTCTATGAAGTCGTTTCTGATTGATTGATGAGTCTGCTCCCTGTCCCACGG
Source organism: Oscillospiraceae bacterium (assembly GCA_022788225.1). GTDB lineage: Bacteria > Bacillota > Clostridia > Oscillospirales > Ruminococcaceae > Porcipelethomonas. The sequence continues at coordinate 32,593 of JALEVO010000098.1, forward strand.
ACAGCCCTCCGGACAACGGAGAATTGCCATGATCTCACGCAGATCATTAATGTCATAATGTTCCTTGCGCTGAAATTCTACCATAACACCACCCTGTTTTTCTGACAATTTATATAGTACATTAAAATCGGGAAAAAAGCAATAGTTTTTTACAAGTTTGTAAAAATGATTGAAATATAATGAATTTTTATATGAATTTCTGTTAAATATCCTCTTTTTATTGATAAAACAGCCGATTCATATTCATCAGTCATTCACATTTCCGCTGCTTACGCCGGCTGCCTGATCCTTCATCTGGGCAATTCTCAGCTGTGCCATAACACGCTGATACATATTGAAAATCTTTCTCTTTGACTCGTCTTCCTTGGCAATTGCATTAGGAATTATCTCTGTCATGTAAACGCCGTTTTTAGTCAGGAAGTAAACATAGTTCTTGCCGGCAACAGGCATATCAAACTTTGTGGTTTTTGTGCAGCAGTCAAGACAGTCGTTGGCAAGTCTGATAAAGTCGAAGGACGCCTGTGCAACGCCTCTGTAGCGTGCAGCTGCGTTGATGTATTCGCCGCCTAAGTTGAAGTAGATGTTTGCAGAGCCGTTGATAAAGCATACCAGTGACGCTAAAACTGTCGGTGACATAGGCATATCGATAACAGCGCCGTAAACTTCATCCGGACCGATTTCCTTCTTAAACGGTGCAGCAGGGAAAGTAAGAGCCTTTCCTCTTGAAACTATATATTTCTGTGATGTTGTGTATCTGTCAAGAACAGAACGTTTTTTTGCCATTTTAATCTCCTTTCACCGCATATCTGCGGAACCGCCTTTTACAGCGGGCGGTGCGCCTTGTTAATTTAAAAATTACTTAGTCAAGCATATCCTTTGTCATACCGCCCAGTATCTCAATTCCCTTTACAATCTGTTCGTCTGTCGGGGTGGAGAAATTAAGACGGAATGAATTTGTCTTGTCGCTTTCGTTTATCATGAAAGCAGTACCCGGAACAACTGCGATTTTGTAATCCCTGACAGCCTTTGTGCAGAATCCCATCATGTCGCTGCCCTCCGGAAGTGTAGCCCAGATAAACAGACCGCCCTCAGGACGTGTGTATGTCACCTTTTTAGAGAAACACTTGTCCATATTTTCAAGCATAAGACCGCATTTTCTCTTGTAGATAAGGCGCAGATTCTTGAAATGCTCGTCAAGGTCACATTCAGTCAGGAATCTGTAGCAGATAAGCTGCGGCCAGATACTTGTGTGAACGTCTGAAACCTGCTTGCAGACTACCATCTTCTGGAATATATCCTTAGGAGCACAGGCATAGCCCACACGAAGTCCCGGTGCAAGAATCTTGGAAAAACTTCCCACATAGATAACTCTGTTTTCAGTATCCATGCTCTTGATTGTCGGAACGTTCTCTCCGGCAAATCTCAGATCACCGTAAGGGTTGTCCTCAATGATGATACCGTTGTATTTGCAGGCAAGCTCGTATATTCCCTTTCTCTTTTCAAGGGACATTGTTGAGCCAGTCGGGTTCTGGAAATTAGGTATAACGTAAATGACTTTCTGTCCGGCTGCGTTTTTAAGCACGTCCTCAAGAACATCAAGCTTCATGCCGCCCTCTTCCTGTTCAACGCCAACAAGATTTACGTTGTAGGAACGGAAAGCATTGAGTGAACCGATAAAGCTCGGTGCCTCGGCGATAAGAGTATCCCCCTCGTTGCAGAGTACCTTGCAGGCAAGCTCGATAGCCTGCTGTGCGCCGGATGTGATAATAAGGTCGTCGTTATCCTTGTTAAAACAGCCTTTAGCCGCCATTCTCTCCTTTAAGGTATCTCTCAGGGGCAGGTATCCCTCAGAAATGTTATACTGCAAAGCCAGTATCGGGTCATTTTTAAGAATATCAGCTGATATTCT
>JALEVO010000119.1 GCA_022788225.1 Oscillospiraceae bacterium
CTGAAACTCAGCTTCTTAAAGGAGTTGAAGAAAATCTGAAAAAGGGCAACAGTGAATTTACTGTTAAGCTTAAACCGGAAGGTTTAGGAGAAATTATTGTAAAGCTTGTTCAGAATGACGGCGGAAAAATGCTTATGAGCATGACGGCGTCAAACATTAAGACTGCTGAGCTTTTAAACAGTAATTTGTCTTCGCTTCAGAGTTCACTTAGTCAGCATAATGTTGAGATTGTTAATCCGTCGGATATGACTTCAACTGTAATGGCTATGTCACCTGCATTTGAGCAGTATTATGGTCAGCAGCAGGGCGGAAATCAGCAAAATCAGCAGTTTTACAATCGCAATCAGGGATATACTGCTTATTCAGAAGTTGATGACGCTGAAACCTTTAACCAGAAGGCGGCAGCATCAGTTGAAAAAAGCGGTCTTGATATTCTGATTTAGAAAGGAGTATTTTATGGCAGTAGACAGCATAAGTTCAGACAGAAATTATACTTCAATGCTTAATGGCGGAACAACCGGAAAGGTGTATAACGCTGTATTCGGTGATGAAGATGACAGCGATCTGACTATAAACGACTTTTTTAATCTGATGATAACTCAGCTTACAAATCAGGATTTTATGAATCCTATGGATGATACTGAGTATATGTCACAGATGGCACAGTTTGCAACAATGCAGGAAATGATGGATCTCTGTCAGTATTCAAAGCAGAATTATGTAATGTCAATGCTTGGCAAAGAAGTGACTATCGGCAAAAACATGATCGGAGGCTCAACTGAAAGCGTTACAGGCGTAGTTGAAAAAATTGTGCTTGAAGACGATGAATATAAAATCTATATCGATGGAAAGCCTTACGATTTAAGCAAGGTTACTCAGATATCAGCAGGAAAGAATGAAAGTTCAGATAATGCTGATAATTCAGAAGTTGAAAATGAAACCAAAGCAGACGGATGATTTGAACTGTAATCGTATCTAATGGAAAGGAGTCTGTTAGCTATGAATCAAATTGATTTAAAGAGAATTTCGACACCGATAACAACGGGTATTCCGCATACATCTCCGCAGGAGGTTGCAGATTCCGTCGGAACACGAAGCTTTAAGGCTATTCTTCAGGATAAGCTGGACAGCTCACAGGGTGTGAATTTTTCAAGACATGCTATGAATCGTGTTATGGAACGTAACATAGATTTATCAGACGAAAACATTGAAAGATTAAATGAGGGAGTTAAGCTTGCAGGGGAAAAGGGACTGGATGATACCCTTATACTGCTTGACAATGCCGCATTTATCGTCAGTGTAAGAAACAACACAGTAATTACAACGGTCAGCAGGGATGAAATGACCGGTAATGTATTTACAAATATTGACGGGACTGTTGTCATATAAAGCCGGACCTTTATGGAAGCTTTCGTGTGCCCGACCGACTGACGGCACACACATAATACAGTCCCTCTGAAACAGGAGGATATTTATTATGGTAAGATCATTATATTCAGGCGTTGCAGGTATGGTTACGCATCAGTCAAAGATGGACGTAATAGGTAACAACATTTCAAACGTAAGTACATACGGATACAAGTCTTCAAGAGCAACATTCAGAGATGTTTACTATCAGACAAGCTCAGCTGCATCAGGCGCAACACCGGTAAGCGGCGGTAAAAACCCGACTCAGATAGGTTACGGTTCAAAGCTCGGAAGCGTTGACGTAAACCACTCCCAGTCAGTTATGTCCACAACCGGCTATACACTTGACGTTGCTATTGCCGGTGAGGGATATCTTCAGGTAATGGATCCGGACGGCAACATTTTCTACACAAAAGCAGGTATGCTTGATATTGACGCAGAGGGCAATGTTGTTGACGTAAACGGAAACTTTGTACTGGGTGTTTCAGGTGACCCTTCAGGTCGTGAGGCATCATCTGATAAGATCAAGATTTCACTTCCTTATGAAAGCGCTGCAAGAGCGTCATCAGAAGATACTATCAATGGTATCACATACACAATCAAGGCAGCAAATGAAAATGATTACGGTAACGTAAACATTGTTTTTGCTGCAAGTTCAAGTCTCCCGCTGGGACAGAAAACATCAGCTACAATTACAAGCTCTTCAATTGTAGTAACACTTAATTCAAATGAGTCTTTCGGAAGTCTTGCAGAACTCAATCAGGAAATGAATAACGCTATTACAGCTGCAAACGGCGGTAAGAAACACGCAGGCGGTGACTTTACAATCACAATGAGCGACCCGGCAGCTTTCTCTGAACCTCTTACAGGTGCACAGATTGCAAATCCTGATTTCGGAATTGATTCAGGAACAGTAACTCTGCCGACTGATCTTTCTCAGTTTTTCAGCGTAAAGTCTGTTGGTGATGAATTCAGCGGTACAGGTACAGCAAACATGAGCATGACTATTAATGCTGATGACAGCCTTACTATTAACATCGGACAGTACACAGCTACTATAACAGCACAGCAGCTGGAACAGGCAGGAACAGTTGTAATGAAGAATAATGGTTCTTCAACTGATTCGTTTGTACTGTCATATCCTAACATGAACACAATAAATGCCTATAATATTGACAGCATGACAGGTACAGTTGATATGACAGCAAGCGAGCCTTCCTCAAACCTTGGACTTACACAGGGTAACTTCCTGCTTTCCGGCGGTACAGAGGGCGGAGAACAGACAGTTGCTGACCTTACTGGTATCGCAATCAACGATAAGGGTATTATTTCAGCTACTCACGCAACATTCGGCCTTATCGAAATCGGACGTATCGACCTTGCAACATTTGAAAACCCTGCAGGTCTGAGTCAGGTTGGTGATACATATTTTGCTGAGTCACAGAACTCCGGAGAACCTATTCTTGCCATTGCCGGAACAGACGGAACAGGTGATATCCTCGGCGGAACACTTGAAACATCAAACACTGACCTTGCACATGAAATGGCAGATATGATTACAACACAGAGAGGTTTTCAGGCTTGTTCAAGACTTATCACAGTTTCTGATACAATGCTTGAAGAACTTATCAACCTCAAGAGATAATTAATTGATTGTTTTGCATTCCGGATAACATGGAGGTTGTCCGGAATGCAAGCAATGTTAAAGGAGAGCGGGAATCCGCAGATTGACATGATTATTTTAACTAAACTTAACGGTCAGAAGTTTGCCCTGAATTTTCGTCTTATTGAAACAATTCAGGAAAATCCTGACACAACTATTAAGCTTTCAAACGGAAATGTATATATTGTTGAAGAACCACTGGAAACAATTTTAAATTTGATAATAATGTATGAGAAAAATAATTCGTGATTTTCTTGTATTTATAATATATTAATTAAGCCATATTAGAAGGGACGTAAAATTATGGATTTGTTATCTATTCTGGGTTTTATTTTGGGTGTTGGATTTATTCTTATTTCAATCATGCTCGGTGATGCACCCGACGGCGGAAAAATGCTGATACCTAAGCAGCTTGAAGGATTTTTTGACCTGCCTTCAATTATGATCGTTGTGGGCGGAACGATTGCAGCACTTATGATATCTTTCCCTCTTAAATCTTTTTCAAAAATTCCGAAACATCTGAAAATCATATTTGCTCCAAAGAAATATAATCCGCAGCAGTACATTGAACAGATAGTATTTTTTGCCAAAGAAGCAAGAATCAACGGACTTCTTGCCCTTGAAGACAAGCTTTCTGAAACTAAGGACAAGTTCCTTAAAAATTCAATACTGCTTGTTGTAGACTCTGTTGAACCTGAAAAGGTAAGAACACTTCTTAACAAAGAACTTGAATATCTTGAAGAGCGTCATGCGCAGGATATGGCTTTTTATAATAAAGCGTCAGAATATTCTCCGGCATTTGGTATGATAGGTACTCTTATCGGACTTGTAAACCTTCTTGCCAACCTTGAAGATACAGCGACCCTTACTGCAAATATGGCGGTTGCCCTTGTTACAACGTTCTACGGTACAATTCTTGCAAACCTTATTTTCAAGCCTATTGCAAGTAAGCTTAAAGCACGTCATGATGAGGAGTATTTGTGTAAACTGATAATCAGTGAGGGTGTTCAGGCAATTCAGGACGGTGACAATCCGAACTTTATTCAGGAAAAACTCACACGACTTCTCCCGGCATATTCATTAAAGGGCGACCTTAAAAACACAGGTAAATAAGAGGACAGAAATTACATAAATAAAGGAAGTGAAATGTATGGCAAAGAAAAACATGGATGAAGGCGGAGGCAGCTGGATGGACACCTACGGCGACATGGTAACTCTGCTGTTTACATTCTTTGTTATGCTTTACAGTATGTCGTCCATCAATGAGGATAAATGGGCAGCACTTGTTCGTGCTTTCAATATTCACGGTGATGAAGTAGTAGACCAGATAGTTTTCGGATATTCTTCGGAAGACGGTTCAGAGCCTTTTGAAAATGAAAATGACGGAAACGCAGTCGGTCAGGAATCCCAAAGACCGGTCAATTCTGATCTGGACGAACTTTTTATCAATATTCAGAAATATGTTGAAGACCATGAAATGCAGGAAAGTATAAGTATCAGTCAGGGAGAAACAGGACAGACATCCGGCGAAGATGATAAAGAACAGGCTGAAAATGAAAAGCCATACAGTTTGTCCGGAGAACAGGCGAATAATATCTATATTCAGTTCAAAAATGACGTTCTTTTCAAGCCTGATGAAGCAGTGCTGAGAGAAGAGGCAGAAGATGTTGTCAAGTTTCTGGGAGAATGCTTGGAGAGTGTTGAACCGGAAGTAGCTATGATAATAATTAAAGGACATACAGCTATCAGTCCGACATCAATTGTGGATTCACGTCTGCTTTCGTCTGACAGAGCAAGTACAATTTCAAATTTTCTTGAAAATGATTTTAAAATACCGTCAAACAAGCTTTATCCTATAGGCTTGTCCGGCGATTATCCGATTGCAACCAATGATACTGAAGAAGGTCGCCGCCAGAACAGACGTGTTGAAATTGTTATAATCAGTAAAGAAAGCGATCTTGCAAAGAGCGGTGAACTTCTGAAAATCCTTGGATCATCCTTTGAAGCAACATCAGGAGATATACAGGATATTGCAAGTAATTAATATATCAGTCAGGGAGTCAGCAGATGAGCAAAAGTAAGAATAGTCCTAAAAAACAGGAAAATCAGAATAAAATCCCTAATTATGAATTTCCTAAGGTTTCAGTTCCTGAACCAAAAAGAATCAGGGACTATGATTTTAAAAAGCCTAAAAAATTTACCAAGGAACATCTCAGATGTCTGAATACAGTTAATGAAAATATTATCCGTATTTTCTCATCGAATATTTCAAGTATGCTTAGAGCGTTTTGTGAAATCGAAATGCTTAAAATGGAAGAATGCAGGTATATGGAATACCTGAATATGCTCCCTGATAAAACATTTATAGGTCTTATAAGTATGAATATTGCTGAAAGCACATCTGATGACTGTACGGTAATCGTACATTTTCCGTCTACTGTCAATTATTTCCTGATAGACATACTTCTGGGCGGAGACGGACACGGATATAATCTCTCACGAGGCTTTACAGAAATTGAAATAGCAATTCTTGATAATTTTTACAAAAAACTGACAGGATTTTTTGCCGAATCATGGAAAAGTCTTATGGACGTAAACTGTGAACTGTACGGAAATGAAACCAATCCAAGGCTTGCACAGTTTATATCTCTTGATGATTCGGTAATTGTTCTTTCTTTTCAGATAAAAATTCGTGACATTGTGGATAAATTCAGTTTTTGCATACCGTCAATCAGTCTGGACGAGATGTTGCGTACCACACTTACCAAAAATGCCAAAAGCAATAAGCAGGAGGATGAAAAGGACAAGATAAGACGTGAAGCAATATCATCTTCACTTAATGATTCTGCCATGGAGCTTACAGCGGTGCTGGATACAGTTATGCTTGACGTACATGATATAGTCAGTCTTGAGGTTTCAGACGTTATTCAGCTGAAGAAAAAAATTGATGATAATATAATAATCACTGTTGAAGGCGAACCTAAATTCAGTGCAAAGCTGGGAGACAGGAAGATTAAAAAATCAGTAAAAATTTGTGACATTGTGTCAACAGCCGAAATAAATGAATTCAATAATATATAAGTTCCGGAGGGAGTAAATTTATGAAAAATAATGCTAAAATAGATGATTCAATACTTGAAAGCTATGAAGAACTTCTGTCAATGGGATTAAGTTCAGCAGCTGATATATTTTCAAAGCTTCTGAATGCGGAAGTTTCTTTTGAGCCTGATTTTATTGTTTCAGAAAAAATTGAAGGTCTTGAATCTTTCGGAACTGAACCCGGAGTTGTTGTTTCACTGAATTTAAGCGGTGCACTGACTGGTAAAGCTGCTGTTGCAGTACAAAATGTATATGCAAAAAATGTCTTGAACTTCCTTATGAATTCTGATGAAGAAGATGAGGGGGAAGAGGATGAGATAGACGAAATGGCAATGGGTACCATTAAGGAACTTATTGGTCAGATGTCTGCTGCTTTTGCAGAATCCCTTACCAATTTCTTTGGCTCAAATGTTGGTATTGAAACTGTTGAAGTATATGACTTATCTGAAGAATGTGAAGAAATTGCGGAAATTTTCGGCTGCTCAAATGATACTGAAATTTACAGTATTGCAGTGAATTTTGAAGTCAGCGATCAGTTAAGCGGTTCGTTTAATATAGAAATCGACCAGGATACATTTGATTTTACAGCAAACAGACTCAATATGATTCCAGGAAGCGAGGCGGAAAGTGAGTATCTTAATGCTATTGCCGGCGGAAATGATCCTATGAATCTGAATGCAGTGGCAGAGGCAAGAAGGGCTGGCAGACCTGTTTCAGTTATGAAAGATTCAATTAACGTTCAGTCTGCGCAGTTCCCGAGCTTTTCAAATCAGAGCGGTGTCGGCGGAATGTCACTTTTACAGGGAAATATGGATCTGCTGATGGACGTTCCTCTGAATGTTACCATTGAAATAGGAAAAACCCGTAAAAAAATGCGTGATATAATGGAGTTTGCGCAGGGAACTGTTATTGATCTTGAAAAACAGGCTGGTGCACCGGTTGATATCGTTGTAAACGGTCAGCTGATTGCAAGAGGAGATGTTGTTGTAATTGACGATAACTTCGGCGTAAGAATAACTGAAATTATCGGAAATAACACGTTTGCACCAAAAGAATAATATATTATCCGGAGAATTAATGTGGAAGATTCATTGATAAGCCAGATAGGCGTTATTTTCGGAACTCTTCTTGGAATAGCGCTTATACTTTATCTGGCATATATTTCAACAAAGCTGCTGGGGAAAAAATTTTCTTTCAAAAACGGCAGCGGCAGAAAATTAAAAATACTGGACAGCGTTTCAGTCGGTCAGGGAAAAATGCTGATTATTGTTCAGGCAGGAGAAAAAACTTTTCTTGTGGGTGCTGCATCAGAAAGTATTAATCTGATAAGCGAACTGGACAGCAGTGATTTTGAAGAAGATGAAACGCCGCCGGAATCAGGAATGGATTTTAAGACAGCGTTTAAAAAAGTCCTTGAAAATAATTTCGGCAAAAAAAGCAATAAAGGTAAGGAGAATGAAAATGACAGCGGTCAAACAAAATAAAGCTGCAAAAAAGAAACTTCTGAAATATATTATCAGCTTTGTTATATGTCTTGCAGTTGTTATTTTTTCGTTTATTGTGCTTTCTTCGGCTGTTTCGGCAGAATCGTCAGTTACTCTTGATATAAGTTCCGGTGAGGCGGACGAAAATTCAAGTGTTCTTGATATACTTTTTCTGCTTGCTTTTCTGGCACTGATACCGTCTTTCCTTATGATGATGACATCATTTGTCAGAATCGTAATTGCCCTTTCGTTCCTTAGAAATGCAATAGGAACGCAGACATCTCCTCCGAACCAGGTCATTATAGGACTGTCACTTTTTCTGACTCTGTTTATAATGTTTCCGGTTTTAAAGGAAATCAAGCATGAGGCATATGATCCATATAAGGCAGGAGAAATAACCATTGAGGAGGCAATAACTGAAGGTTCAAAACCGCTGAAAACATTCATGGTAAAACAGGTATATGAAAAAGACATGGATATGTTTATAAGCCTTGCGGATAACCGTGGAATGATAGATGCTTCGGAAATCCAGAACCGTGAAGACCTTACAGAATTAAGTCTCTTTGTAATTGTTCCGGCTTTTGTCACCAGTGAACTTAAAAGGGCATTTATCATAGGCTTTTTGCTTTATATACCATTTTTGCTGGTAGACCTTGTAGTGTCAAGTACTCTTATGTCAATGGGTATGGTAATGCTGCCGCCGACAACAATTGCACTGCCTTTTAAACTTATGCTGTTTATTGTGGTTGACGGCTGGAATCTGCTGTTTGAATCATTGATAGTAAGTTTCAGATAGGAGTGTGAAAAATGGAACAGGGAGAGGTACTTCAGATATTTCGTTCCGCAATGTTTGTAGCTTTGAAGATAGCTGCTCCGTTACTTATCGTCAGTATATTAATCGGACTTGTTATTGCTATTTTTCAGGCGGCAACCCAGATCCATGAGCAGACTCTGACATTCGTTCCTAAAATACTTGTTCTTGGACTTATGCTGCTGGTGCTTGGTTCATGGATGATAACGACTTTTTCAGAGTTTTTTACACAGATATTTGATCTGATAGCCGGAATCTGAGGATAAAGCTTTGGGTGAAATTAGTTTAATACTTAATAATATAGATATATACATTCTTGTATTTGCAAGAATGGCAGGTATAATTTTATTTAATCCGATTTTGTCAAGAAATAACATTCCGTCTGTGCTGCGTACGGCTATTGCATTTGGTGTTACAATTCTAATAGCACCAATGGTTCCGCTGCCGGAAAATTATGATTCCGGAATGTTTGATTTTCTGTTGTATTTCGGAAAAGAAATTTTTATAGGATTTCTGCTTGGATATGTCTTTAATATCTTTTACTATATGCTGATGACAGCAGGGGATATACTGGATATGAGCTTTGGTTTTGCAATGGCTAAAGTCTTTGATCCGGCAACAAATATTCAGTCTGCATTTACGGCAAACATGATGAATTTACTGTTTATTCTGTATTTCTTTGCCACAAACAGTCATCTTGTACTGATACAGACAGCTGTTCAGTCTTATGAACTGTTTTCTGTGGGTGCTGAAGGACTGAATCTGCTTTCAGCCTGCCAGTTTGCAGTTGACATATTTGCCAATGCGTTCGGACTGGCAATGAAGCTTGCTTTTCCGTTTATAGCAGTTGAGTTTATACTTGAAATATCCATGGGTATACTCATGAAGCTTATCCCACAGATTCATGTGTTTGTTATTGAGTTTCAGTTTAAGATACTTCTTGCACTTCTTATGCTGTTCGTACTTGCAAATCCTATATCTGTTTTTATAGATAACTACATAATTATTATGTTTGATAATATAAATGAAGCGCTTAGTGCGGCAGCAGGATAGCGTTTTATAAGCTGACCATAAAGGGGGAATGAGGCTTGCCGGATTCATCGGAAGAGAAAACCGAGAAAGCCACTCCGAAAAAACGAACCGATCAAAGAAAAGAAGGTAATATTTTTCAGAGTAAGGAAATAGTAATAGCATTTTCCCTTATTGTAACATGTTTTGCGTTCCGACTGTTGTTTCCGCTGATAAAGGAATCCCTTATTGATTCCATGGAAGCATTCTTTACACTTGTCGGAACGCAGAAAAACATTGGAGTTTCAGATACCTCAAAATTTTTCATAGACGGCTGTATAACTTTTGCTAAGGCTGCCATGCCAATGCTGCTGATTGCTGGTGTGTCGGCGATTATTGCGACAATTGCCCAGACAAGGGGACTTGTGTCGTTTAAAGCAATAAAGCCTAAATTCAGCCGTATGAACCCTTTGAACGGACTTAAAAACATGGTATCTCTCAAGGGTATGGTTGAACTTTTAAAATCTATCCTTAAAATCATCTTGCTTTTTTACATCATATATTCGAGTATAAAAAGCGAGATAGTGGTTTTGCCAAAGTTGATTGATATGTCTGTTAATGAGGTTGTGGGAGCATTAGGCAGGATTTTGTGGGGAATTGTTACAAAGGTTACAATTGCATATGCTTTTGTTGCTGCATTCGATTATCTTTACCAGCGCTGGAGCTATGAAAAAAATCTCCGTATGACAAAGCAGGAGGTAAAGGAAGAGTACAAAATGACCGAAGGTGACCCTAAGGTCAAGGGACAGATAAAACAGAAACAGCAGGCAATGTCCAGGCGTCGTATGATTCAGGCTGTTCCGGAAGCGGATGTTGTAATCAGAAACCCGACGCATTTTGCAGTTGCGCTTAAATATGATTCAAAGAAAAGCAAGGCTCCTGTTGTTATCGCCAAGGGTGCTGACAGTCTTGCACTTAAAATCGTTGAGATAGCAGAACAGCATAATATAGTTATTATGGAAAATAAGCCCCTTGCAAGAGCGCTTTATGCAGAAGTAGAACTGGACAGAGAAATTCCGTCAGAATTTTATAATCCTGTTGCGGAAGTACTCGCATATGTATACAGCCTTAAAGAAAAGGATTTGAAATAGAATTGAAAAAACTTCTTAATTTTTTTGCTAAAAACGTTGTTGCGGCATTTGTCGTACTGATCGTTTTTCTGATCATCATACCGCTGCCGACAGCATTGCTTGACTTTATGTTTATTATGCAGCTGGGACTTTCCCTCATTGTCCTTCTTATGACAATGTATGTTAAGGAAGTTCTGGAATTTTCAGTATTTCCTACCTTGCTGCTCCTTACAACTGTGCTGCGACTGGCACTGAATATCTCCTCAACCCGTTCAATTCTTTCAAACGGCGGTTACGCCGGCGAGGTCGTAAAGGTATTCGGACAGTTTGTTATCAGAGGCGATGTTGTAGTTGGTCTTGTAATATTCCTTATTATCGTACTTGTTCAGTTTCTTGTTATTACAAAGGGTGCTGAACGTGTATCTGAAGTATCAGCAAGATTTACTCTTGACGCTATGCCCGGTAAGCAGATGGCTATTGACGCCGATTTAAGCTCCGGACTTATCGACGAGCAGACTGCAAGACAGCGCCGTTCAAATATTCAGCGTGAAGCAAGCTTTTACGGCGCCATGGATGGTGCGTCCAAGTTTGTAAAAGGCGACGCTATCATGTCAATTGTCGTAACCCTTATTAACCTTATAGGCGGAATTGTGGTTGGTCTGATAAACGGCGGCGGCAGTTTCAGCGAAATTATTCAGACATACAGCGTTGCAACAGTCGGCGACGGTATGATGTCGCAGATTCCGGCACTTCTTATCTCTGTATCAACAGGTATGCTGGTTACAAGGTCGGCGTCCGAGGACAACATGAACGCAGATTTTTCAAGGCAGTTCATGTCGCAGCCAAGGGTACTTCTCCTTGCAGGTATCGCACTGCTGTTTCTTATGTTTATCGGATTTCCTCCGGTACAGCTTATTCTTCTTTCAGCATTTCTTATTACAATGTCGTTCCTGCTTACAAGAACCGAGAAAAAATATGCAACGGAAGCAGTTGAAGAAGAAATTCCGGAAGAGCATATCACCAGCGAAGCGGAATATTACAGGAATATTGACAATCTTTATGAACTGCTTAACGTTGAGCAGATTAAAATTGAATTCGGTTACAGCCTGATACCACTTGTTGATGAAAACAGCGGAGGTAACTTCCTTGACCGAGTTGTCATGTTCCGAAAGCAGTACGCTATGGAAATGGGAATTGTCATACCGCCTGTTCAGCT
>JALEVO010000018.1 GCA_022788225.1 Oscillospiraceae bacterium
TGTAATAATATCTGTTTCCGGCAGCTGAAGCGAAGAGTCCCAGTCCCTTCATCATGTTTGTTACATTAACATTTGCCGTTGATGAAAACTGTGATACTCCCCTGTATCCATAAAGTGCCGGGTCGTTTATGGTGTAATTGGTGGTGGTTTCCATTCGGTAGAATCCGCTGTCATTTTCTTCAACACTGTCTATAAGCGCTGTTATTGCCTCATTATCTCTCGGATAAATGCTGTAGCCTGTTACAGTAACTGTCTTTACCCCAAGGCTTGCATTCATTGCCATTTCAACAAAGCATACTGCAAATACTGCTATATTGAGCACCTTTTCGTTAATAAGCTTTCTCTCGTAAATAAACATTATTGCAACAAATATAAAGCATACTATAACACTTGAAATCAGCGCTTTTTCAGTCTGATCCCTGTAAGACACAAGAGCAATTATAAATGTCATTGCTGACAATGCTATAATATCAAATATATTTGCCTCTTCTTTCATTACGGTAAAGGCTCTGTAGCCTGCCGCAAGCAGAACAAATGAAAGCAGGAAAGAAAAACGGTATGGCAGCATATTTGTGAAATGGAAACCATGCCACATATAATTAAGCACATTCATATTACAGCTTACAATTATAAATGCAAGGTAAATTACTGTAACAATTTTCTCCCTGATCTTGACTTTGCGTGAACGTATAAACACGCCAAGCAGAATCACAGCAAACATTCCGCAGTAGAAATTCGGAAGCCCCTCTTTGGCGGTGGGCGCCTGAAATCCAATAACAGCAGATATCATTTTCAGCCACGGTTCATAAAAGGTTATATCCTGCGGAAACTGGTTATCAACGCTGTTTGTAAGCATCAGTCCAAAAAAAGCCGGAAGTAAAATTACTGCACCAATTCCGATTCCGATAACACTCGCTCCGGCAATCTGTCCCAGACGCTTAAAGGCATTCTTAAAGCCGCCCCAGTTGATAATAACAAGTGCACCGAAAACCATTACGGTGAAAATGCAGGTGAAAAGTCCGATGTAGAAACTGGTCATCAGCGAAAGCGCAAGGGAAATCACATAAAGCTTGAATTTTCCCTCTTTGTAAAGCTTTACTGTTCCTAAAACAACCAGCGGCAGCAGTGCAACCGTGTCCATCCAGATAACGTTCCAGTAGTAACCCATAAAATAGTTACAAAGCGCAAAGCAAAGGGCGAATGCGGTTATTGAAATGTCGTTTTTGTTGAATACGTGTTTCAGGAATATTGCAAAAAACAGTCCTGCACAGCCGATTTTTATTGTAAGGAAAAGTGTTAAAGCCTCTCTTGAATATTCAATAGGGAAAAATACTGACAGAAAGTTCAGCGGACTTGCAGCGTAATAGGACATAAGTGAAATAAAGTTCGTACCAAGTCCTGTGTCCCATGAATAAAGCATGGAAGAAAGATTCTGCAGCTTTTCATGTTCAACTCTGAAAAACGGATAATACTGATGCCACAAATCTGTTACGAGTATCTGCTTGTCCCCGAACGGGTGAACTTCGTTTTGTGCAAAGAAAAACCACATTATCAGAAACGGGAGCAGAAACGAAAGTATCAGGTATATCCTTGTTTCACCCTTGCGGTTATAAAGAAGAATATTATTTTTCAGATTATTCTTTCCGGTCTTTTTCACACCGGACTTTGTTTTTGTCTTTTCTTTGTTCATTGTTCAGTCCCCTCTCAGTCAATAGCATTTATAAAGATTACAGCGGCAAGAAAAAAAACTGTAATTGCAAGCGAAACATAGTCTGCCGCACCGCTTTTCAGCTGTCTCATTCTTGTTCTGCCCTCTCCGCCCCGATAACAGCGGCATTCCATAGCTGTTGCAAGCTCTCCGGCACGTCTTACTGCCGAAACAAAAAGCGGTATTATTATAGGAATAACGGCTTTCACCTTGTCCATAAGCTTTCCGCCGTCCATGTCTGCACCCCTTGCTTTCTGCGCCGACATTATCTTGTCCGTTTCTTCAATAAGTGTCGGGATAAAGCGCAGTGCAATGGTCATCATCATTGCAAGCTCGCTTACCGGCAGTTTAAAGCGTTTCAGCGAACTTAACAGCCTTTCAATTGCGTCTGTCAGCGCAACAGGTGACGTTGTATAGGTCAGCAGAGAAGTTCCGGCAATCAGCAGAATAATACGGACTATCATAAACACCGAGGTTTCAACTGCCTCGTCTGTTATCGCAATAAATTTCCACTGAAAAAGCGGCATTCCGCTTGTTACCATAAAAAGATTAAGTATAGTAGTAAGCACCAGTATCGGCAGTATCGGTTTTAAGCTTTTTGCTATCAGCTTTATCGGAATCGATGAGCAAAGATAAGCCATAACAGTAAAGACAAATCCCACTTCAAGAGAAATAGTGTTACTGCCGATAAAAAGCATTATAATAAAAAGCATGGTGATTATAAGCTTGAAACGTGCGTCCATTCTGTGGACAACGCTGTTTCCGGGGAAATACTGTCCTAATGTGATATCCTTTATCATTGCAGTTTCCCTCCGCTTTTTAAGTATTCCAGAATCTTTTCTCTGGCGTATTTTACGGTGTAAACATCATCTGCGATATCTATTCCCTTTTCTTTCAGAATATTGAAAACTCTCGTTATCTGAGGAACGGCAAGTCCGATTTTTTCGATTTCTGCCGAACGCTTAAACACCTCGGCTGTGGAATCAAAGCAGAAAACCTCCGCCCTGTTCATTACCAGCAGCTTTGAGGCGTATCTTGCAACGTCCTCCATGCTGTGGGATACCAGCAGAACAGTACAGCCCATAGTTTTGTGGTATTCCTTTATCTGCTCTAAAATCAGTTCCCTGCCTTTGGGGTCAAGACCGGCTGTAGGCTCGTCGAGTATCAATACCTCCGGCTCCATAGCCATGACGCCTGCAATTGCCACACGCCTTTTTTCTCCCCCCGAAAGCTCAAAGGGCGACTTTTCAAGCATATCTGCCGGAATACCCACTCTTTGGGCAGTGGCTCTTACTCTGCGGTCGGTTTCCTGTTCGCTCAGTCCCATATTTTTCGGACCGAAAGCAATGTCCCTGTAAACAGTTTCCTCGAAAATCTGATATTCAGGGTACTGGAAAACCAGTCCCACCCTGAATCTGACCTGACGTATCTTTGACTTGTCCGCCCATATATCCTTGCCGTCAAGGTATATTTTTCCCGAGGACGGTCTTAAAAGTCCGTTGAAATGCTGAATAAGCGTGGATTTTCCCGAACCCGTATGTCCGATAATCCCCACAAATTCTCCTTTTTCAATTTCAAGATTAACATTTCTAACCGCTGTTTTCTCAAACGGCGTTCCCTGACTGTAAACATAATTCAGGTTTTCTGTTTTCAAAATCGCCAAATCAAAAACTCCTTCAGAAACCGCTTAGGAAAGCAGTTCAATCAGTGCGTCTGCACATTCTTCCTCTGTTATTATATGGGTATCAAGCTTCAGTCCGCTTTTATTAAGCTCATAAACCAATTCTGTCACCTGCGGCACGTCCAGTCCCACAGACTTCATAAGCTCAACCTGTGAAAAGACCTCTTCCGGCACATCATCAAGGAGTATTTTCCCCTTGTCCATGACAATAACTCTCCGGCACTGCGCCGCCTCTTCCATATAATGGGTTATCAGAATTATGGTAATACCGTATTCCTCATTCAGCCGCTTAACGGTTGCCATGACCTCTTTTCTCCCCACAGGGTCAAGCATGGCGGTTGGTTCGTCCATAACGATACACTTGGGGCGCATTGCTATGATTCCGGCAATTGCCACCCTCTGTTTCTGCCCCCCCGAAAGCTGATGTGGAGCGTGGTTGCGGTATTCGTACATATTTACGGCTTTAAGCGCCTCGTCAACACGTCTGCGTATCTCAGACGGCTCTACCCCTAAATTTTCAAGGGCAAAAGCCACGTCCTCCTCAACGATTGACGCCACTATCTGGTTATCAGGATTCTGAAAAACCATACCCACTTTCTGACGTATATCAAAAATCCTGTCCTCGTCCTTAGTGTCAATACCATCAATGTAAACTGCACCGCCCGACGGCAGCAGTATTGCATTCATATGCTTGGCAAGGGTTGATTTTCCGCAGCCGTTATGGCCTAAAACCGCAGTAAATTCCCCCTCTTCAAAGGACAGGTCAAGACTGCTTAAAACCAGTCCGTCATCATCGCTGTATCTGAAATCAAGCTTTTCTGCCTTTGCAAAAGCCTCCATATTTATCCTTTCTGCCATATAGCCGTTGAACCGCATGGCAGACAAAATCCGCTCTGCTCAACAGGAAGTCCTATTTCGTCAAAAGTTACATCTCCGCCGAACTGCGGACAGATAGTTTCCCCGAGAATATACCCCATAACAGACGGCGAAAGACCTGTTGTATAGCTGTTTATCAGGAAAAACAGTGGGTCGTCACTTAAAACTCCGGTACAGAGTTTTACAAGATCGTAAACACAGTCCTCAAGCTTCCAGACCTCTCCCCCCGGACCCCTTCCGTAGCTTGGAGGGTCCATTATAACAGCGTCATACTTTCTGCCCCGTCTGATTTCCCTTGAGATAAACTTTTCGCAGTCGTCAACAAGCCAGCGTATTGGCTTGTCTGAAAGTCCGGACAGGGCGGCATTTTCCCTTGCCCAGTTGACCATACCCTTTGATGCGTCAACGTGACAGACATTCGCCCCTGCCGCCGCACAGGCAAGCGTTGCACCGCCGGTGTAAGCAAACAAATTTAAGACATTTATCTGCCGTCCGGCACTGCGAATTTTGTCCATCATAAAGTCCCAGTTTACCGCCTGTTCCGGAAAAAGACCAGTATGCTTGAAACCGGTAGGCTTTATGCAGAATTTCAGTTCGCCGTAGGACATCTCCCAGGATTCCGGCGGCTTTTTAGCAAAAGTCCAGCTTCCGCCTCCAGAGGAAGAACGGTGGTAATGTCCCTGCGCTCTTTCCCACAGCGGCGATTTCTGCGGAGTTTTCCAGATTATCTGCGGATCAGGACGGATAAGCAGTATGCCGTTCCACGATTCCAGCTTTTCCTGCGAGGTCGTATCAATTATTCTGTATTCTTTCCATTTATCTGCTATGCGCATATACCGCATTCCTTTACAAATTTATTTTTTTCCACGGGCGGACCTTTCCGCACCAGCCTTTTTCTCTCCAGTACTCATCATCAACGGGAAAAGTGCCTTTTTTATGAGCCATTCTCATAATATAAAACAGGCATTTTGTTTTTAAAGACGGTGTAACTCTGCCATATCCGGCTTTTATCCGTCCGGCAATTTTGTCAAGCTTTTTATTAATCCTGTCTTTTATCTTCTCTCCGACTCTTTCCCATGAAGTCTCCATAACAGCACTTCCGCAGGTATATATTCTGCCAACGCCCCAGAAAAACAGGCTGTCCCTGATGTCCTTGTTTGTGGACTTCATGCCTGCTCCGGCGGCAGTTGAAAGTATTACCGCCTGTTTTGCAAACATTTTCTCCTCCGGACGGTGTACCATCCAGCGCCAGCCGTAATGGTCAAGGAGAGCTTTCATTGAGCCTGTGCAGTGAAAAACATAAACCGGAGAAGTAAAAATCAGAACGTCTGCGCTGTCAATTGCCTCTGTTATTGGTTTCAGCTTTTCATAGTGGGGACAAAGGTCTGCGCTTTTTCCTATGCAGTTCACACAGCCGCAGCAGAATTCCCCGAAATCACGGGGAAGAAATATTTCTGTCACTTCTCCCGACAGCTTTTCAGTAAGCATTCTGCCCATGTTATAGGTAGAGCCTTTGTGGTTCTGCCCATTGATTACAGTTATTTTCATTTTCCTGTTCTCTCTTTGATTTTATCAGCAATAGCAACAGCGAATTTATTTATCTGACTGAAATCCCTGCCCTCCAGCATAACTCTGATAAGGGGTTCAGTACCGCTTTCTCTTACAAGTATTCTTCCGCTGTCACCAAGTTCAGCTTCATACTGCTCAATAAGGTCAGTTATCTGACTATCGTTTTTCCACACTTCCTTGTCACGAGGGCTAATCTTAACGTTAATCATAACCTGCGGGAAATGCTCCATAACTGACGCCAGCTCTGACATCTTCTTTCCGGATTCAGCGAGTATTTCAAGCACCTTAGCGCCTGAAAGCTGACCGTCACCTGTGTTTGCCTCGTCAAGGAAGATAATGTGACCGCTCTGCTCACCGCCGAGATTGTAACCGCCCTCCAGCATCTTTTCAAGAACGTATCTGTCTCCGACCTTTGTAGTCTGCATTTTTATATCATTGTCTTTTGCAAAATATTTAAAGCCTAAGTTGCTCATAACTGTAACAACGGCAGTATCCTTTTTAAGCTTACCTTTTTCCTTGTAAGCTTTTGCGCAAATGGCTATAAGCTTGTCGCCGTCGACAAGTTCGCCATTTTCGTCAACCGCAAGACATCTGTCAGCGTCACCGTCAAATGCAAGTCCGGCATGACACTTTTTGTCAACAACAAACTGCATGAGATTGTTAATGTGTGTAGAACCGCAGTTGTCGTTTATGTTCACGCCGTTTGGTGAGGCGTTGATAACGTAAACGCTTGCGCCCAGTCCTTCAAAAAGCCTTTTTGCTGTTGCGGAGGCACTTCCGTTTGCACAGTCAAGGGCGATTCTCAGACCGGTCAGATTGCCCTTGATACACTTCATGATATATCTGATGTAATCAGTCTGTGCGTCACGATAATATGTAATTTTTCCTACTTCACCGTCTGAAACAAGCTTCATTTCCAGGGGCTTGTCAAGGATAAGCTCTTCGATTTCTTCTTCGATATCGTCAGAAAGCTTGTAGCCTGTTGAAGAGAAAAGCTTTATTCCGTTAAACTCAAAGCTGTTGTGTGATGCAGAAATCATAACGCCTGCGTCAGCCTTTTTCTGCTGAACAAGTGCCGCAACTGCTGGAGTAGGCACAACGCCTAAAATCTGAACGTTTGCACCTACTGAACAGATACCTGCCGCAAGCGCCGCTTCAAGAACGTCTGAAGATATTCTTGTATCCTTTCCGATAAATATTGTTGGCTTGTGTTTAGTTCTCTTTGTAAGTACGATTGCTGCTGCTCTTCCTATGTTCATTGCTGTTTCACAGGTAAGTTCTGTAATAGCAACTCCCCTTGCACCGTCTGTCCCGAATAGTCTTCCCATTTGTAAGTTTCTCCTTAAATATTTATTTTTGATTTATAATGTAAGCTGTCCGTCATCTTCGTTATCATTTTTTGTGAAACCAAGATGAGCGTAAGCCAGATTTGTAGCAACTCTTCCCCTTGGAGTTCTTGCAAGAAATCCCAGCTGCATAAGGAACGGTTCACACACGTCCTCCAGCGTAACCGCCTCCTCACCTATTGCAGAAGCAAGGGTTTCAAGCCCGGCAGGACCGCCGTTATACCCCTTTATAAGCATTGTAAGCATTCTCTTGTCAAGGCTGTCAAGACCCAGCGAATCAATTTCCAGTCTGTTTAAAGCAATTGATGCTATGTCGGCTGTTATCTCACCGTTTCCCATTACCTCGGCAAAGTCCCTTACCCTCTTCAAAAGCCTGTTTGCGATTCTCGGCGTACCCCTTGAACGCTTTGCAATTTCAAGGGCACCGTCAGCAGTACAGGGTATTCCAAGAATAGTACTGCTTCTTCTTATAATATCACTTAACTGCTCGTGAGTGTAAAGCTCCAGACGCTGAACGATTCCGAAACGGTCACGCAGAGGTGAAGTAAGCTGACCTGCTCTTGTGGTTGCGCCCACAAGGGTGAATTTTTCAAGGTCAACTCTTATGGAACGTGCCGAAGGGCCTTTTCCTATGACAATATCAAGAGCATTGTCCTCAAGAGCCGGATATAAAATCTCCTCAATTGCTCTTGAAAGCCTGTGAATCTCGTCGATGAACAGCACGTCATTTGCCGAAAGATTGGTAAGCAGTGCTGCAAGGTCACCCGGCTTTTCAATGGCAGGACCAGTTGTTATTCTCAGGTTTGCACCCATTTCGTGGGCAATAATTCCGGCAAGAGTGGTTTTGCCCAGTCCCGGAGGACCGTAAAGCAGAACATGGTCAAGGGGTTCTCCCCTGCGCTTTGCCGCCTCAATATAAATAGCAAGATTTTCCTTGACTTTATCCTGTCCTATGTATTCCTGTAACGTCTGAGGGCGGAGGGTAATTTCAGTTTCATTGTCAGCTTCGGTATATTCCGGAGCGACTGCCCTGCTCTCAAACTCCATATCTCCTGTTTCTATCACTTTTTTCTCCCGTTATTTCATCTGACTGCCGATAATTTTCAGCGCACGTTTAATAATCTCTCCCGAATCAAGGCTGCTGTCAATTTTTGAAACTGCTCCTGCTGCCTCTGCCTGCGTGTAACCCAGCACCATAAGTGCGGACATTGCCTCTGAAACGTTGTCACCTGAAACTGTTTCCGGCACTTTAAAGCCGTCTGCCAGCTCTTTGGAGGTAGCCTCCTTGGCGATTTTGTCTTTCAGTTCCAGAACTATCCTCTGTGCAAGCTTAGGACCTACTCCCTTTGTTTTGGTGAAAACCTTGCTGTCGCCGGATGCAACAGTAAGCGCAAAACGCTGGGAATCAATATCTGAAAGTATCGCCAGCGCCGCTTTAGGACCTACGCCGGAAACGGTAATAAGCATTTTAAAGCAGTTTAATTCCTGCGTTGTATAAAATCCGAAAAGTTCAATATTGTCCTCTCTTACATAAAGATATGTATAAAGGCTTACTTCCTTTCCCACAGCGTCAAGCTGTGAAGCAGTAGAATAGGTTGTGCGGCAGGCATAACCAACTCCCCCACATTCCACAACTGCCAGCATCGGCTCTTTATGTATAAGCTTTCCTCTTAAACTGTATATCATTTCACTTTACTCCTTATTCCCTTGCAGCAGTGACCGTGACAGATAGCAAGTGCTAAAGCGTCGGCGGCATCATCAGGTTTTGGTATCTGCTCAAGCTTTAAAATACGTCTTGTCATGTCCATGACCTGCTTTTTCTCCGCCTTTCCGTACCCCACAACAGCCTGCTTTATCTGCAGCGGCGTATATTCAAAAACCGGAACATTATGTCTTACTGCCGAAAGAACTATGACTCCCCTCGCCTGCGCCACGTCAATACCCGTTTTCTGGTTATTGGTAAAAAACAGTTTTTCAATTGACATACAATCCGGGGAAAATTTTTCCAGTATGTAGTCCATATCCTCCGCAATACTTTTGAGCCGCTGGGGAAATTCTGTGTGTGCCTCTGTAAGGATAGCACCGTATTCAAGAGGTGCAAAGTTTATTCCGGAATAATCAGTTATTCCGAATCCGACTATCGCATAGCCGGGATCTATTCCAAGTATACGCAAGTCAGCACCCCCAAAAACATATTTATATTTTATTATAGTATAAAATCTCAGATTTTTTGCTATAATTGCCCGATTTGCAGGAAGCAAAGCTTGATTTGCGTATCTGCAAGGGCATTAAAATAAATTATAATAAATGCAATTGCATTTATTATAACATAAAACACACCAAAGTTTCAATAGAAATATAAGAATTATATCTGTTTTTTTAAATTTTTATTAAGGATATATAAAAAAACACCCTGAAAAACTCAGGGTGTCTGAAAAATTATTCAGTTTCAATCTTAAACGGGTCGTAACGCTTATATGCTTTTTCGTTCTTCACAACCTCATATTCATTTCCCCATGAATCCAGCATATCCTGCAAATCATCCGAGAACATATCATATCTTACATTTTCAACATTTGATTCCGACCATAAATCGTCATCTGTCATACGCTCTGTGATATCAAATCTTACAATAACGTACATTGTATCTTCATCCTCAACTATAGCCGGAACTCCTGTTTCAGCCTCATTGAAAATCCAGTCATAGCACTTCTTGGACGGAGTATAAGTAACGTCCTCTTCCTTTGTACCCTCTTCTGTTGTAACAACTGCGATAACTCTTTCGTTTGCATATGGAGAAGTTGTAGTAGTTGTTGTTGTTTCTTCGTCCTCCTCTGATTCCGGTGCAGTTGTAACTGCCTCTTCATCAGTTTCCTCTGTTTCAGTTTCCTCATCAGCTGTTTCCTCGGAATCACTTTCAGTATCTGCTGATTCTTCATCTTCGGCAGCTTCCGCCTCTGTTTCTGCCTCGGTTTCCGCTTCTATTACTGCCTCTGTGGTTTCTTCTTCAGTTTCAGCCTCTGTCGCAGCCTCTTCTCCGGAAGCCTCAGCAGCCTGTGCAGTTACAAATTCGTCATATTCTTCCTGGAATTCATCGAATTTTTCAAGCATTTCCTTTTCGCCTGACGCTGCCTTTGCTCTCTTGAGGAAATCATCAGCCATATCCTGTATTTCCTTCTTGCCTGCATCGTCAAGGTCGTTTCCGTCAGCGTCATGGAGATCCATGTCAATATATCTTACTCTGGCATTGTTTTCTGTGTAATATTCCTTTAACTGGTCATCAGTTACATTTTCACTGCCGTCTTCACCGTAGTAAGCATTAAAAATAGAATCGCTCTTATAGCTTGATGTCATAATCTCTTTCAGGGAGTCCTTGCTGATTCCGTTGCCTTCAAACATCTCCTCATTTGCTTCCCAGCTTGATTCAACATAGCTGTTGATTTCCTTCTGTTCATCATCAGTAAGAGAAAGTCCCAGTTCGTCAAAATGCTTGATAACAGCAACATGATTAATACAGCTTTCTGTTGTCTTATCCTTTACATAGTCAAGGAAATCCTTACCATCAAGCTTAACCTTTTTAAGTGCGTCCTCATCAGTTACATCAAGGTTTTCATCCTGTTTTGCCGCAAGGTTCTTTGCCTCTGTCAGAGCAGTAAAGGAATAGTATATATAAATACCTGCTTTGACCTGATATCCGTCAACTGTAAGAGCATAAGCTGTATTCTTTCCGGAAGTACATCCGGCACAAGTAAAAATCATTGCAGTTGAAAGCACAGCCGCAATAATTCTTTTCCACTTTCTTAACATTATTTTAAACCTCCGTTAATTTGTTTTATTTTTAACATGTCATCAATATGACTTTTAAATATAATTATACTATATTACTTTTTATAAGTCCATACTTTTTAATAAATTTTTAGAAATTTTCATAAAATTTTCAGAATAAGCAGGACAAAAATGCCTGAAAATGTGCTATAATAAGTTGTAACCATTAATCTGAAAGGAAATTTAAACTATGAAAGCACTTATCACAGGCGCAAGCTCAGGAATCGGACGTGATATGGCAAGATATCTTTCCTCGCTGGGCTGGGAACTGATACTTACCGCAAGAAACGAAGAAAATCTCCAGAAACTCCAAAATGAGCTTAAAACAAATGTACAGATAATTCCTCTTGACCTTGCGGACGAAAAATCCGTATTTGAACTGTATGACCGCTGTAAGGGTCAGAGCATTGACCTGCTTGTTAATAATGCCGGCTACGGAATTTTCGGTGAATTTGACAAAACCGATTTGCAGGACGAGCTTGACCTTATAAACGTAAACATAAAGGCAGTCCACATTCTCACCAAACTTTTTCTGCGTGATTTCAAAAATCGTAACAGCGGGCACATTTTAAATGTAGCCTCCAGCGCCGGATTTATGACCGGACCTCTTCTCTCCTCATACTACGCCTCAAAGAATTATGTGGTACGCCTTTCCCTTGCGGTTTACGAAGAACTGCGCCGTAGCAGGAGCAAGGTAAAAATAAGCATTTTCTGTCCCGGACCGGTTGAAACCAACTTCAACAACAGAGCCGGAGTAAAATTCAGCATCAAGCCGATTTCAAGTGAATTTGCCGCAAAATACGCAATAGACAAGTGCCTTGCTGGTAAAACTATAATAATACCGTCCCTTGATATGAAACTGGGAATTTTCGGAACAAGATTTGTCCCCCATAAGGTTCTTTCAGCAATAGCATATAATATTCAGCAGAAAAAGCTGAAATAGCTTTTACTTTTCCTCGCTGAAGTTACCGAGAAACTTGAAATCGCAGAGTTCGTCTGCCAGTTCAACCAGCAATGACCTGACTTTCGGGTCATTGACGTTTCCGGCAAAATCAAGGAAAAACCGCACATCAAAACTGCCGTCCGCAATCGGGCGGTTTTCTATTTTTTTCAGATCCATATCGTTTACAAAGAATTTGGTCAGCAGACGATAAAGACTTCCCTTTGTATTAGGCAGTTCAAGGGTTACTGAAACTGTTTCTGCGTCCTCGGAAAGTGTAAAATCCTTAGTAATACAGATAAATCTGGTATAATTAGGAATAACATTTGAGATATTCTTTTTCAGTATTTTCAGACCGTAAAGCTCGGCACAGTTTTCAGAACAAATCGCTGCGCATGGCTTTTCACATTCACTTACAAATTTAGCCGCAGTTGCAGTATTTTTGGATTCAACCGATTCAAACCCACATTCACGGAGATATGCTGAACACTGCTTTAACGCCTGCGGATGAGAATAGACCTTTTTTATATCCTCCGGCTTAACGCCGTCTTTTACAGCAAGGCAGTTGGTTATCTCAACCTTGACTGTTCTTGCAATATACACATTATGCTCTCTTATGAGGTCATAGTTTTGTGTCACGGATCCTGCTGTAGAATTATGTATCGGAATGATTCCGAATTCTATTTCTCCGCTTTCGACTGCCTTGAAAACGTCCTCAAACTCATTATAAAAAATAATTTCATTATTCTTAAAAAGCTTTCTCGCAGCCGTTTCAGAGTTTGAACCGCCTGTTCCCTGACAGCCCACCTTTCCGCCGGAATTCATGTTAAGAGGTACTACGCTGATGAACTCACGATCTTTCAGAAGTGCCTGCTGCTGAAGACACTTGCTTATGTCCATAATTTCGGTAAAAAGTGCGGCAGATGCACCTTTCAGGTCATCAGTACTTTTATCCCTTACTTTTTTAATTATCTCCTTTTCCCTGTCTTCCTGAAAAATCTGCATTCCGTTTTCTTTTTTATAAAGTGCCACATTACGGCATAAATCCATTCTTTTTTCAAAGGAATCAAGAATAACTCTGTCAAGCTTGTCAATTTCTTCTCTCAATGCGTTTAAGTCCATACACTGTTCCTTTCGATTTTTTATTCCAATTTTTTATTATACATGAAATTCCGATAAAAATCAAGTTTATTATGCACAAAAAAGGCTGACGCAAGTTAAAGCGTCAGCCTCCTTTAATACTGCCTTAAAGCAGTGACATATAAAGCTTTTCAATATCCTCAACAGAAGTGTCCTTCGGGTTGCCCGGACGGCAGGCATCAGCATAAGCAGACTCTGCAAGGAAGTGTACGTCCTCTTTCTTTACGATATCTTTCAGATCTGCCGGGATTCCAACGTCCTGTGACAGCTTTTTAACTGCGTCAACAGCTGCCTTTCTGTATTCCTCAACTGTCATTGATTCAGTATTTTCAACGCCCATTGCTGCGGCAATGTATTTGTACTTGTCGCCTGTAGCTTCTGCGTTGTATTCCATAACTGTCGGCAGAATAATAGCATTGGCAACGCCGTGAGGAGTATCATAAACAGCACCGAGAGGGTGTGCCATTGAATGAACTATTCCAAGACCAACATTTGAGAATCCCATTCCGGCAATGTACTGACCGAGAGCCATGCCCTCACGTCCCTCAGGAGTATTATTTACAGCACCTCTGAGTGATGCGGAAATAATCTCTATTGCCTTGAGATGGAACATATCAGTCATTGCCCACGCAGCCTTTGTTGTAAAGCCCTCAATTGCGTGAGTAAGAGCGTCCATGCCTGTTGCAGCTGTAAGACCTGCCGGCATTGTGCTCATCATATCCGGGTCGATAAATGCCACAACAGGGATATCGTGAGTGTCAACGCAGACCATCTTGCGGCTCTTTTCCTCGTCAGTAATAACGTAGTTGATTGTAACTTCCGCTGCTGTTCCGGCAGTTGTAGGCACTGCAAGAATAGGAACGCATGGTTTCTTTGTCGGAGCAACGCCCTCAAGACTTCTTACATCAGCAAATTCCGGATTTGTTATAATAATTCCGATTGCCTTTGCTGTATCCATTGAAGAACCGCCGCCCACTGCGATTATGTAATCTGCACCGGACTTCTTAAACGCCTCAACACCGTCCTGAACGTTTTTGATAGTCGGATTCGGCTTGATTTCTGAGTATATTTCGTAAGGCATACTGTTTTTGTCAAGTATGTCTGTGATTTTGGCAGTTACGCCGAATTTAATCAGGTCAGGGTCTGAGCAGACAAACGCTTTTTTGAATCCTCTGTCATTTACCTCAGTTACGATTTCAGCAACCGCACCTGAACCGTGATATGATGTACCGTTTAAAACAATTCTCTGAGCCATTTTGAGAACTTCCTTTCCAATTAAGTTGTATATATTATACCACTTTATTTATGTGTTGTCAACAGTTTTTGTATATTTCACATGATTTTTACAAAAACCTCCCGAAAAACCGGGAGGTTTAAATCAGTTTTTAGCCTTTGTAATAAGTAAGTTCAACGTCCTTGCCGACCAGATATTGCTGAAGTAAAACCAGATCGTTTACATTAATATATCCGTCACCGTCTGTATCAGCGGCTGAGGCATAAGGTACTTCTGGAACTGCATAGTCCGAAAGCATAAATTTTCTTAATGCAACCGCATCAAATACACTTATAACGTTATCCGCATTAACATCACCCGGAATGAAAAAAATCTCCGGCTGTGATGAAACAGGAACTGCATAAAGTCCGTAAATAGTCACAGGCTGAGCAGTGGCACTCAGGAACATATAGTCCATATCAGCAAGCTGAACCCCTTGTGCTGTAAGAGTTTCTATGATATCGTCATATGTGAATCCGGCTATGAAATCAGCAGACAGTGAATCGTTGGCAGTTACTGTATACCAGCCGCCCTTGAATATAATAGTCGGCTCTTCAACGGCATCGTAAACCATCATAAGCTTGTAATTTTCATTGACATAGTTTTCCCAGCCGGAAACAGTAAAGTTTTTCCAAGCTTCAAGACTTGTACCGTTTTCCGCACGATAAAGCTCAACCCAGTCGCTGCCAATCTGAACCTTGTCCCATGAGAATACCGGCTTTTCATACTCCTGATATTCCGGCAGGCTATAACCTGTTATGCCCAGTGTGTCCATCATAGCTGCAACAACACTGCGTGAATTAGGATACCATGTATTTGTGAGTCTGTAAATATATCCGTGTGCCTCGCCTGTTCCGTTATAGGTTGCATTGTTGTCCCAGAGAACGCATGGTATTCCTGCGTTCTTTGCGTTTGAAAGATAGCATTTTGCCCAGTTTACACGGGAATCTGTGTTTTCAAAGTCAGACGCACTGAATTCACCGATAATAATCGGTACTCCCTTGCTGTCAGAAACGCTCTTTAATGAATTGAAAAGGTTCTGGAGGTGATATTCATAATCCTCTCCCCAGCCGCTTTTACCCGGAAATTCGTGGTTTGCATAACTGGAAGTATCCATTGTAAAGAAATATGGTGCATAAGCATGAACTGAAAGTGCAACATTTCCGGAACCAGCCGGAATGTCAACATTATTAAGAGCAGTTGTGTCCGAAGTTGCAACATAACCAGGAATCATAAGCAGACGCTCATTATTTGCGGCTGAACCCTGATTGCGGACTGTGTCAATAAAAGTCTTGTTCAATGTATTAACATAACTCCATGTATATCCGTTATCACCGGAACCGTTTCCCCATTCAGAAACGTTTGAATTTCCTGTCTGACGAGGTTCATTCATTCCCTCAAAAATAAGGTGCTGGTCGTAGTCGGCAAACTCCTTTGAAACCTGTGCCCAGATATCAGTAAGCTTGTGTTGTGCCACAGCTAAAGTGTCGTCAGTAAACATCGGAACATTTACCCAGTCTTCATGGTGAACATTTAAAATTACAAACATATCAAGACTATAGGCATAGTCAACTGTCTGCTTAACATAGTTCATCCAGTTTTCTTCAATTTCGTACACATCTGTCTGCTCGTTATAAATCAGATGCTGATACCATGTTATAGGTATTCTTACAGTGTTGAAACCACCAGCCTTAACAGCGTTGAAAAGTTCCTGTGTCGGTTCAGGATTTCCCCAACGGGTCACAAACTTTTTAGGTGATGCAGTCACAGTCAGATTTGATGTTGCATCAAGCGAATTTCCCAGATTCCAGCCGATAGTCATCTGAGATGTGATTTCCCTGGCAGATTTGCCTGAAAGCAATGCCGCTTCCACTTTGTTCTCGTCACTGCCAGACATTCCAAAAACGCATACACATGAAACCATGCATACTGCGGAAGTCAGAAACGACAGTAATTTCTTCTTAATTGACATAAATTTCCCTCTCCAAAAAAAATTTAAGACAATACATCACAGAGAACGTACAAACCCCTATGCGTTTATGCTTATAAACACATTCTACAGTATTTTATATACATTGTCATGTATTTTAGGCGAATTCAATCAAATGATATTATAACAGTCGTGTACATAAAAAATGAAAGCCGGCAATCATCTGCTGTGAGATGACTGCTGACTTTCGTATTATTGCTGATTTACTCCTGCGGGGCAGAGAAATTGCTTATCATCTTAATTGATTTATCGTGTTCGTCAAAAAGTACAAAAGAATCATCAACCTTTATAAGATCAACTATTTCAGTGCTGACATATCCGGATTTTGCATTCTGAATTTCGTTTCCGTCAATTATTAAAATATCGCTGTTATTTTTATTAAGAAATCCTGAATCTTCAGTACTTTTATTAAAATCATACTGATAAATCGAATTGTCTTGGGTCATATAATAAAGTTCATTCAAATCTGTACAGAACGTTTTAATTTTGTTATCGTTGTCTTCAAACTTAAAGCCGTCGGAATAACTTCCGTCAGATGTTAAAATATCAGGAACTTTAAAAACATAGCTGTCAAATGAATAACTATACACGAAATAATAATACTCTCCGTCATGCTTAAACGGAACATAATAATTCATATCTCTGTTGTCATACAAAGGATATTTACCGGACACCAATTTTTCACCGGTATCCAGAGATATTTTTACACTTCCATAAACCAGTTCATTT
>JALEVO010000093.1 GCA_022788225.1 Oscillospiraceae bacterium
ATAGTCTTTTTATGATAGCTTATTTCATAGCCTTAACTGCCTCAAACTCATCTGTGATTTCCTTTTCAGGTGCTTTTGTCACAAGTGAAACAACTACGATAAACAGGCAGGCAACAATAAATGCAGGGAGAAGTTCGTAAATATCCCAGCCTCCGCCAAGAGGTCTTACGAGGTATTTCCATACGAAAACTGTGATTCCGCCTGAAATAAGTCCGGCAATTGCACCGTATTTATTGGAGCGTTTCCAGAACAATGCCGCAAGAACGATTGGTCCGAATGTAGCACCGAAACCTGCCCATGCAAAGGAAACTATCTGGAATACAGAACTGTTTTTATCCCATGCAATAATTACTGAAATAACAGCGATAACCACAAGTACAAGTCTTGCTGTAATCATGGACGCTTTCTGTGAAAGCTTTACCCTGAATACTCCGCCGATAATGTTTTCCGAAACGCTTGATGACGCTGCAAGAAGCTGTGAGTCGGAAGTAGACATAGTACTTGCTAAAATTCCGGCAATGATAAGTCCGGCTATAAGGGCTGCGCCGATATTGGTTTTGCTGAGCAGACTTGAAAGCTGAATAACGATAGTTTCAGAGTCTGAGCCTTCAAGCACTCCGATTTTGCCTGTGCTTGTAACAGCGTTTCCGACAATACCGATAAAGATAGCAACTGCAAGTGAAATCACAACCCATACAGAAGCAATTCTTCTTGAAACCTTTACCTTGCTGCTGTCCTCAATAGCCATGAATCTGAGGAGAATATGAGGCATACCAAAGTAGCCAAGTCCCCATGCGAGAGTTGAAACAATTTTGATGAAGCCGTAGTCGGAAGTACCGCCAGTCACAGCGTCATGCAGCTTGTCAAATGAAAGGTAACCTGCCAGTGACTGCGCATTGTCAGCAACAGCGGCAAATCCCCCTGCTGAGTAAACGCCAAAGCCTACAATAATCAGAAGCGCAATTGTCATTACGATACTCTGGATAAGGTCGGTGGTACTTGCCGCAAGAAATCCGCCGATACTTGTATAGCAGATGATAATTACTGCGCTGACTATCATTGCAGCGTGATAATTGATTCCGAAAAGGGCTGAGAAAAGCTTTCCGCAGGCAGCAAAGCCTGAAGCTGTGTACGGTATAAAGAAAATAAGAATAATCACAGCGGCAATTCCCATTAAGATATTCTTTGAATCTCTGTAGCGGTTTGAAAAGAAATCCGGAATAGTAATTGAATTATTGCAGGTGTGGGAATAGTTTCGCAGTCTTTTTGCAACAATGAGCCAGTTAATGTATGTACCCACTGCAAGACCGATAGCCGTCCAGCTTGCGTCTGCAAGACCGCTTAAATAAGCAACCCCCGGAAGTCCCATAAGCAGCCAGCTGCTCATGTCTGACGCCTCGGCACTCATAGCTGTGACGATAGGTCCTAATTTTCTTCCGCCAAGGTAAAAGTCCTTGACGTCCTTTGTTCGTTTTGAACTCCATATGCCAACAGTTACCATAACGCCAAGATAGCATATTATGGTGATCAGCATGGCAATATCATTTTTCGCCATTTTTTACTCCTTTATCTGTATTTTTTTAACCGACTGTACTATAGGCAACACCGCACAATTAACGGCTAACACCTTTGCCGGAAACGACACAAAAAGTCAATTAATTATACCATATTATAACGAAAAAGACAAGATGGTTTAATGTATTTTGAAAAAAATAAAGCACTACTGCACAAATCTGTTATACAGTCTTTGTGCAGTATTGCATTACAAGAAGTAAAATTTTCTTTACATAAAAGAAAACACCATCCGCTCTCCCAAAGTTGGCGATGTTTCTTTTAACATAATCAATTACCGGGAGAAACCGCTTATCGCAGTCACCCTTTTCTGTTTTTATTATATCACAAATGCATAAAATGTCAAGAGGAATTTTATAGCAGTATTGCACTCTGAAAATTTTAACATAGCAGAGAAAAATTTTAAAAAGCACTTGACAAGGAAAATTTTGTATGTTATTATAGTGATATCAAATTGATATCATAATAATTAACATGGAGGTATTTTTATGGAAACGAAAAGACAGCTTATAACTGAAGAAAAGGTTTTAAAGCCTAAGAGCGGCTGGGCAATGCTGCTTTTGTCTGTTCTTTTGTACATTTTATTTGTGGGCGGTTTAATATTCGGAATTATTCTGTGCACTGACAAAAAAGAGGGCGCCGGTGCGGCAGTTATAA
>JALEVO010000127.1 GCA_022788225.1 Oscillospiraceae bacterium
TCTGAAACCACACTTTCAGATATGCCGTCGGATTACAGGGAGGCTGCGGACTGGATATGGACTAACCGCATTGAAAGTGAAGGTTCAATGAAAGACTGGTCAACAATATACGACCAGATAGTTGCCGGAAACGGAACTCTGCAATATATACTTATCTGGCAGTCATACGAAAAGATAACCCTTGAGCAAAGGCAGAAACTCCCGCAGATGCTGGAGGACGCTGTGAACAAGTGGACTGATTGCCTTGTTGGCTATGACGAGTGGCCGTTTGAGCACGTAAACGTCAAGGTAGTAGGATATGCGGTACTTGATGAGAGCTGTATAGAAGACCGCCAGCCTGACGAGGTTGTTTACACTGACACCACCAATTCCTGGCTGCGAGATGATATGATTTCGAGCGGTATGGGTGATAACAGCGTACCTGCTATCCAGCCTGCTGAACCTACTGATCTTTCAAGATATGTTCACTGGGCAGATAAAAACTGGAGCTATAACGGCAGCTATGACAACCGCTACGATATGTATCTGCACGGCATTACGGGTATGATAAATATGGGCGGATATGGTTACCACTACGGACAGATACTCTCGGATAACTCTGTACTAGGACTTATTAACGGAACGACCAGCAACCATATTCTGCTTCACGAAATGGGGCACGGCTTTGGCTTCCCGGATTATTACGGCGATAACGGTGCATCGGACGGTCCTCCGCCAAATGGTTTCCCCGGTGACGGTACATCTATAATGATGGCTGGCTCTTCTTCGGTAATTAATGATTTTGACAATTGGTTTACAAGATATGCATGGTCGAAACTCAAGGAGGAATCCGGCAGATTTGACCTTTCTGAAATTACACCGCCTGTGACAACTCCGGCAACAACTACTGTAACAACTACAACAACAACTACTACAACAATAACTACTGCCATTTCAACAACCACTAAGCCTGTCAGCACAGACGAAAATGAATCTGTTTTGTCTGTTACATACGACAGTGAAAACAATTACTGGCTTATCGACACAAACGGTGCTGCTCATGTAACCATTCAGGCACAGGGACTTCCATACGCAGGACTTAGCGGAATCTATGGATACTGGGACAATAATTCCCAGACATGGATACAGGATAACTGGTCTATGCCGGAAAGTCTCGGACCGGAGGGTATCAGTACATTTACAGTTGATATACCGGAAGATCAGTATACAACACAGATTCAGATTCAGGTTTATTATTACGCTCAGTGGGACAACGATGCAAACGACATGGTTGATAAAGACCCGACTGGTCTATTGTTCTCCGCTGTGGGAAGCGGTAAATCCCAGATTGCCACAACTCCTGCAACTACTCAGACAACAACAACTACTACTGTGACAACTGTTGCAACAACGACTTCCGTTCCTGTTACAACAACAGAAACTCCTGTTGTCACTGACATATCCGGAGATGTAAATTCCGATGGAGTATTCAACATTGCTGATATCGTAATGCTGCAGAAATGGCTTCTTGGTATCGGCGATTTAACTGACTGGAAAGCTGCAGACTTGTACAAAGATGAGATAATAAATGTTTACGACTTATCTCTTATGAGGCGTATGTTAATTGGATAAGAATAATTCCCTGCATGTCAGTTCATTCTGTCATGCAGGAGATTTTTTAAGGAGGTTACTATGAAAAAACATTTTAAAAGGTTAATTTCCCTGTTCACAGCAATTTCATGTTCCGCTGTCTTGCTGCCTACTGATTTCTCTGTTTCATCAGAAGAACAGTACCTTGTCCGTGACCCGTTCTACAATTATGGAAGCGGCTATAATTACTACGAATCCGAGCACTTTCAGTTTATCTGGGGAAACAGCGGCGATTCATCAAGGGTTACATCAGATTTTCTTGACGGCAACGCAAAAAATCTGGAAAACTGCTGGGATGTCTACATGAATGACCTGGGAATGGCTGCACCATCACAGTCAGTCAATCTCTCACTTCGTGACGGAAACAACTACAAAACCAACATCTACATTTCCGGTACCGGTCTGAGCGATATGGAGGACGACTGGGCTTATATGTCCTATGATTCCGGCGGTTATGCCTATATGTTCTGCTGTGTGGATTCCATGCAGTATAATCCGCCGTCATGGGTTCTTCCCCACGAGTTCGGACACGTTGTAACAGCACATCAGCTGGGCTGGAACGAAAACAAATACTCCTACGCATGGTGGGAAGCTATGGGAAACTGGTTCAGAGAACAGTATCTCTACAGTGACTATTCAACTGATGAAACCGGGCACGGAACTGACTTCTTTGAAACATATCTGAAAAATTCAAGCCTGACTTTCCCCTGCGGACGTGACTACTATGCCGCATGGCCTTTTCTCCAGTATCTGACTGAGAATCCAGACAATCTCCCCGGCTACGGCTCTGATTTTGTGAAGAAAATGCTTCAGGAGGGTCAGACTGACGAATACCCTCTGGACATGGTGGAGCGGCTGGCGGAGGCTGATCTGAAAGATACTCTTGGCAACTATGCAAAGCACATTGCGGCACTTGACTTCAAAAACGGTGACGCTTACCGTGCAAGACTTAATGAACTTCTGAATCAGGGCAGCTGGAACTGGCAGCAGATATATACCATGCCCGAACCTGTTGCCGGAATGGAAAATACATATCAGGTACCCACAGAACGTGCCCCGCAGCACGCAGGACTGAATATCATTCCGCTTGATGTAACAGGAAGTACAATCACAGTAACCCTCAATGGTCTGACCAATATCAACGGAGCAGACTGGCGCGCCTGTATCGTTCAGCGTTTAAGCGACGGTTCATGCAAGTATTCCGAACTTTTTTCAGACGGCGACACCTGTTCCGTACAGACAGAAGCAAATCTTTCCGAAGCTTATATTTCAGTAATTGCAACACCTGACCTTGACACTGTTACAAAAACGGGACTCCCCTACGGTCCGGATTCAGAATTTGCCGAGAACAATTATCCGTTCACCAACAAACAGCAGTATCCTTATTCCGTTACAATAGTAAATGCTAAACCACAGACACGCACTGTTTCAACAAGCTCCAACTGGTGGGAATCCTACCACAATCACTCCAACGGCGGAGGTCTTGTTTCCGACAGTGCAACGGTTGACAACAGCGTTTACGTTGCACCGGACGCCAGGGTTCTGGGCAGTGCAAGAGTTACTGGAAATGCTAAGATTCTTGACCATGCCGTTGTTCAGGACAGTGCAAGCGTATCGGAAAATGCAGTAATTGCCGGCTATGCTATTGTTGCAGAAAACGCAGTAATTTCCGGAAATGCCCGTGTTGACGACTGCGCCCTTGTTATGGGAAGAGCCAATGTAAGCGGAAATGCCAGAGTTATTGAAAGTGCCTGCGTTTACGGCGATTATACCATGAAGGATAACGCCTGTGCAAAGGGTATGGCGTTCTGTATGTCAAACGGCAGTATCTCCGGACAAGGAACTGTTGACGGCGATTACTACGACGACGGCGGAAAAACTGTGACAAAGGGTACGGCTTACGGCTGGGTCAGCTCACAGAGTTATGTGGACGCACTCCCCTATACCGACAAGCTTATGTATGCCTATGATTTTGACAGCGACAGCAGTGCAGCCTTTACTGACAGATACACCTCAACCTACGGCACAACAAGCGGAAATCTTCTTTGGGAAGCAGACCGCACCAGTGCAAAGGGAGTTCTGACCTTTGACGGAAACGGCGATTATGCACAGCTTGACAAAGGTCTGCTTTACACAGAAAATCTTGATTTACAGATTTCATTCCTTTCAAGAAGTACACAAAGCGGTCAGGTTCTGCTCTGTCTTGGAAATGACCAGTCGTACCTGAAAATTATTGCTGCCAATGATGAGGGAAAACCGGAAGTTATTTTCAGCGATGGTACTAAAACCGAAAAACTCACCTCATCTGACGTCCTTGAACATGGTACATGGACAATACTTCGTGTAGTTCTGGACGGAGATACTGGCAGACTTGATATCAATGGTGAAACTGCCGCAGCAGGAACGGTTACCATAAATCCGGAGGATATTGCAGATTCTGTTACACTTTCAGACAATAAGGCTGCCTACCGTCTGGGTGTGGACAATAACGGCAAAAACGAATTTAACGGTTCATTTGACTTTATCCGTATTTACAGCAGTGAAGCAGAAGCACCTTCTGAAATTTACACAGAACGTGAAGATATCACAACAGAGAAAAACAGTACACTCGCCGGGGATCTGGATTTCAGCGGAAACATAGATGTATTTGACTTTCTACTTATGAAACGTCTGATTTTAAGCGAAACAGAGCCTGACCCAAGAACTTTTGCGGCATCAGATATTAACGGTGACGGTGGGGTAAATGTTTCCGATGCGGTTTTACTTCAGCAGTATCTTCTTGCAATGGCTGATGAATTCCCGGTCGGGGCTTATGTTGAATACTAAACAATCATTACTTTAAGCGATAAAAAAGGCTGCATAACCTGAGCGTTACGCAGCCTTTACCTTTTGCAAAATGTTTTTCAGACAAAAACTATTGAACATTCAGTAAAAATATGTTATTATTGAAACAAGATATGAACTGTTTAAAGTATAAAAAGGAGGTGCATAATGAAATCCACCGGAAAAATCGGGGTAATTATCCCGGCTGTTACCGATTCTCTGGAATCGGAACTGCTGGAGGAAATTTATTATCAGTCAGCCAGACTGGGATATGATATAATCGTTTTTACAAATGCCTCAAACTCTCTTGATTCGATTACAGAAGATAACTATATACTCGGAGAAGAAAAAATATATGAGCTTTTAAGCAGTATCAGACTGGACGGCGTTTTATTTGCAGCCGGAAGATTTCATAGTTTGCGAGTTATCCGGTACATAACAGATATAATCAAAAAATCAGGCATACCATGCGTTGTACTTGAAAAGAAACAGGATGATTTCCCCTATGTCTATACCTCACAGAGGGATGAAATATTTGCAGTTACAGAACATCTCATAACTGTTCACGGCTTCGAAAGAATTTTTTGTCTTACCGGTCCTGAAGGTTCATACGAAGCTGAAGAAAGGCTTGCAGGATTCCGAATGGCTATGGAACACTATGAACTCGACAGCAATAACTACTCTTACGGTGATTTCTGGGAAAACAGTGCAAAGCTTCTTGCAGGCAATATCGCAGAAGGAAAAATCGAAATGCCTGAAGCTGTAGTTTGTACAAACGATACCATGGCTGTGAATTTGTGTGATGCTTTAAATAGTCAT
Source organism: Oscillospiraceae bacterium (assembly GCA_022788225.1). Lineage (GTDB taxonomy): Bacteria > Bacillota > Clostridia > Oscillospirales > Ruminococcaceae > Porcipelethomonas. The sequence continues at coordinate 5,272 of JALEVO010000127.1, forward strand.
GGGATAAAGGTACCCGAACAGATAGCTGTCACAGGATATGACGGAAATTTTGAAGCATTGTCCTATGAACCTGTCATAACTACAGTTGTTCATAAGGAAAAAGAACTGGCATTCAAAGCCATGGCAAAAATCAATGAAATGATAAAACCGGAAATATCTGAACACAGATTCACAAAAAAATATAACGTCAGATACGGTGAAAGCTGCGGCTGTCTTCCAAAAAGAGTCAACTCACAGAAAAAGATGCATTATAACATCGTTCAAAATAAAGTAATGCAGGAATCATACCTTAACTCAAATCTTATGGTGAAAATGTCACAAGCCGTTAATTTAAAGGATTTTACTGATATCATAGACAGTCTTGTATATCTTATTCCTGAACTTAAACAGCTGGATATCTGTTTATGCAATAATACTTTTCCATACGGCAAAATAACAGAAAACAGCAATTATACCCAAAAGATGCTGATGCTGCTGTCAAAAAAATGGAGTTACAATGAAAAGGATAATTACCTCTTTGAAACTGAAATAATTCTTCCGGCTCTGGAACAGGAACACGAACCGCAATTTGTTGTACTGCTGCCCATACACTATGATTCATGGAATATAGGATATATGGCAATGTACTACGAAAACGGCGGAAAATATCATATAGATACTTTTCTGCAGTACTGGCGTGATTCTCTTGCCAACGGTCTCCACACTTTAAGCAATAAGCTTAGCATTGAGCATATGAATAAAGTGATAGAAGAATACTCCGTCCGTGACCAGCTTACAGGTATGCTTAACAGAAAAGGTCTTTTCAGAACTGCTGATGAGTTTATCACAGAAGCCGAAAAAGACGGAGGACACTGTCTTATGCTGGTTTTTACATGGTCACAGTATACAACTCCTCCGCTGAACAGGAAAACAGACATAGATATCGTCGTAGCCAATGCACTGACCATGCTGTGTTCTTCTGACAAACTCTGTGCAAGAACAGGTGAAAAGTTTTTTGCTGTGCTTATGCAGCTGGATTGCGGTGAAAAAGAAAATGAAGCCGCAAACAGATTTGTTGTTGCTCTTGAACAAATTATGCAAAGACTTCAGGGACAGCCTGTCTGTCCTGAAATTCCGGACATTAACTGTGAATTTTCAACAGTAACTTCAGTTAATGAGGCAGAAGAATTTTTAAACAACATAAAAAATTTATCTGATAATAACAGTCAGAAAAACTGTGTTACTGATTATTCAGTACAGCTTAAAAGAATAAGAAAAGAGATTTATCTTTCACCTCAGACTGAATGGGAGTCCGAAAAGCTTGCTGAAAAACTTGGTATAAGCAACGGCTATTTCCGGAAGATATACAAACTTCAGTTTAATATACCGTTTAAAGAAGACAATATCAATGCGCGAATCATCAAGGCTAAATCACTTTTATCCGATACCAATCAGACAATAATTGAAATTGCAGCACAATGCGGATTCAATAATGCAAGCCACTTTATGAGAACCTTTAAAGCCAAAGAGGGGAAAACAGCTGTTCAGTTCAGAAAAGGGAAATAAAAACCGGCTGAATTACGGAAATTCCGATGATTCAGCCGTTAATTGCAGAGTATTGCCTTAAGCTTTACACGCCTTTTCAGTTTTTGAAATCATTACAAGCAGCAAAATCAGAAAGAAAGCAAGATAAACAGGCATAAACTTAAGACTTATATGATTTGCAATCAGCCCGAAAACCGGAGGCATAAAGGTTGAACCGACATAGGCGCTTGCCATCTGAATTCCGATTATCCCCTGCGAATTTTCTGCACCGAAATTTTTCGGAGTGGAGTGGATAATACACGGATAAACCGGCGCACATCCCAGACCAATTATTATAAAGCCGACAAGAGAAGTTATTTTCAATGGAAGTGCAATGCAGAGAACGCCCAGCAGTGACAATCCTGTTCCGAGACGTATCATCTTATTGTCACCCAGCTTGTCTGAAATAAAGCCGGACAGGAACCTTCCTGCTGTTATACCTATGAAAAACAGTGACCCAAACGCAGCAGCTTCATCTTTTGTCGCTCCTCTTGTACCCTCCAGATAACTGCTTGCCCAGAGCATTGTCGTGGCTTCTGCCGCACAATACGCCATAAATCCAGTCAGAAGATATGGCACACCTTTTATTTTTAAAGCACCTTTTATGCCGAGAACCTCTGTATTGTTTTTTTCTTCAGCAACAGACCTGTTGACTTTCCAAAGAGGCAGAGTAAGCAACAGTACAGCAACGATACCAAACTGCAGATACGAAACCATGCGATATCCGTTTGTCCATACGGTGCGGGTCAGCGCATAACTCATAATATATGGACTGATTATCGTCCCTACACCCCAGAAACAGTGCAGCCAGCTCATATGTCTGGAATTATAATGCAAAGCAACATAGTTATTCAGCGCTGCGTCAATTGCTCCTGCCCCAAGTCCGTAAGGTATTCCGCATAAACACATCTGATAAAACCCGGTTACTGTTGAAAAACCGTACAAGGCAACTGCAGTCATGAAAACACTGACAATTGTTACGGCTCTTGTCCCGAATTTCTTTGTAAGCCGTTCTGACATCAGACCGGAAATAATGGTGCCGCCTGAAATAATCATAGAGATAATCCCCATATACGATAACGGAACGTCAAATTCTGTACGAATCGCAGGCCATGCTGAACCCAGTAAAGAATCAGGCAGTCCGAGGCTTATAAAAGCAAGGTATATAACAGCTAACAGCAGTAAGTACATTTTATCACTCTTTCTTAATATCTGTTTTCCATACAGTTCATGGGACGCCCTTTCCTGAAGAGCATCCCATTTTCAGTTTTAAAAAATTTCACTTTTTATTCAAAGCTTTTTATTTTTCCAATCAGGAAAGACTGGAGAAGAACCATATCTGAAACATTCTGTGCTCCGTCACCGTTTATGTCAGCATTGGCAAGTGCAGTACCTTCAAGAGTTCTTGTTCCGAGGATAAACTGTCTGTACTTTGCCAAATCAAACACGTCAATATGTTCATCACAGGTCAGGTCGCCCGGAACGGAAGTCAATGAACTGCTTTTTTCTGCGGCAAGTACGATATAGTTTACAACGCCGCCTGACTGTCCGTTGGCTCCGAGAGTTATCGTTTCATCTGCTTTTATTTCCTTTGAATACATTTCAAAGGTAACATCATTAGAGGTTTTGATAGTATCCGTTTCCTTTGTCCAGCCATTTACCCATGACGGAACTGCAGTCATTCTGATGTCGAAACCGATATAAACTGTAATATCCTCTGCCGCTGTCAGTTCTGCCTGCTGTTTATCTGAAAATTTTGCATCGCAGGGTGTAAGAACCAGTTCAGCACCCTTGTATTTGTCCGGAACCTCCGAAAAAGCTATCTTTTCAACGTCTCTGTCCCCGAAAGCTTTATCACCGGCTTCAAGGCTTGTGTCTATTCCCCAGCTGCTGTAATAAGCAGTGTCCATAACGTCAATGCTCTTGATAAGTCTGCCCATGACAGGTTCAAATACCGGCTCAATTATCCACTTCTGGTCTGCACTGTCATTGAAGCTCCACTCTACAACATTTGCGCCAATATCCTTTGATGCAGCTGCCACTCCCAAAGCGCTTTCATCTCCGGTAACCTTTGTACAGATGGCATAAGTTCCATCGCCGTTATCAACAAACTTGAAAGACTGTGCATCACAATTTGTATTGCTCCAAATACCGATATTTGTGCCGTTATCAGTTTTTCCATAGTCAACATCAAGATAATAGGTCTTGCCGTCAGCAAGTTCTGAAA
>JALEVO010000158.1 GCA_022788225.1 Oscillospiraceae bacterium
ATATAACCTTCAGAGCACCTGCTGCTCCAAAGGCTGCTGGCACTGGCAGTTCATTACTCAGCGGTGCAAAGGACAAGCTCGGAAACTTCACACAGAACAATGATACGGCTCAGAAAGCAAAAGAAGCCGCAGTTAATGCCGGAAAAAAATTTGATGAAGGCGTAACAAATGCTGTTGCAAATATTAAAAATTCAGAACAGTATCAAAAAGTTATGGGAAATAAAAAAATCCAGAAGGTTATGGGAAATGAAAATGTTAAGAAATTCTCGTCATTCTGGGGCAGACTGGACAAAAAAATCAAGTACTTGATATGCATTGTACTTGCACTGACAATTATAATTATACCTGTTATGCTGCTTTTCGGAGGAAATACAGTCAAGCTTGAGCCGGATAATTATATTGATGCTCCAAAATGCAAGTATAAGTGTGATGCCGGATGGGTAGGCTTTATGGGAACTGACGGTATATATGAACTTTATTTCAAGGCTGATAACCCGGCTACAGTTTACCGTGTTGAATCGGAAGACGGCGAAAGAGCCGAAACAACTGCGTTTGAAGGCGAAATCAGAGACAGGGATTATGACACAAGTGTAAACGGCGAGGACGTTGATGATGACGGATACATTGAATTTACTATATCCGAATTTAACGGCAAAGAATATGAAAAAGTATGTGTTATTAAAGGGCGTACAAAAGATTAACCGGAGGTGTAAACTATGACTTGTCCAAATTGTGGAATAGAACTTGATGACAGAGAAAAAGTCTGCTCCTTATGTGGTTATGAGTTTGCAGCAGCGACTGATGAGGAAATCAGTTCTGATACTCCTGTTAATAATCCGGCAGTTGGAGAAGATATAATTTCTTCTCCTGATTCAAAGGAAAAGGACAGTAAAAAAATTTTTGTCATTATTATTGTCCTTACAGCATTAATAGTTGTTCTGGGTATTGCCGCAGTATTTCTTTTAACAGATAAAGATTCAGATAACTCAACGACCGTTAACGCTCCTGCGTTGACAGCTGAAATAACAACTGTTATAACTACAGATACAACCACAACAACTACTGCCGCTGCGACAACAACAACCACTTCTGTAACTACTGCAAAATCCACAACAACCCAGACCGAAACAACAAAACCTGATACTTCAAAATCTGAAACTGCATATGTAAAAATCAGTGACGGTTACCTGAATGTAAGAAAAGAGCCGGATGCGAATGCTGAAATAATTGGAAAACTTTCTGACGGGGAAAAGGTTCAGGTCCTCCGACACGTTGATGATGAATGGTGCGAAATTGAATACAATGATTCTAAAGCATATGTTTCAGCAAATTATATTTCAGATACTTATAACGATGGCAATAATAATGACTATATATCTGTCGATTCAAGCGGACTTCTTAAAATTGATGTAAATATATTAGGCAGTTCTTACGATAAACTATGTGATACATTAAATGCTGATCTCCCGACGCCTCAGGAGTTTCCATGGTGGGGTACTGACCTGAAAAATGCTGACTACACTTATAATGGCATTCCGCTTTGCTTTATGTTCCAGTACGATAAGCTTGTTATGGTTATTTATGATATAGAATCTGAATTCAGAAATGATATCTGTGATGCCGCATACGATAATTTCGGGAATGCTGACTATCCTCATTTATGGTCGCTGGGAACGTGTACATTTGAAATTCTGCTTGATACTTATGCAACAGATGGTACAACCCATTTCAAACAGCAGTACACATATTCTGATATGATAGGTTAATACACTGGAGGTATAAAATGATTTGTCCTAACTGCGGAATGGAGCATGATAATAATGAACAGGTTTGTTCGTTATGCGGATATGAATTCACTGAAAATGCTGAAGCTGATATGACTTTAAGCCGGACTGAATCTGAAGTAATGAATTCCCGGACAGTATCTGCCGGAAAAAAGCCAAAGAAAAATTCTCTTATGATTGTAATAATTGCTGTTCTTGTAATTATAGTCATAGGACTTGCTGCATTTGTGATAAAACTGGCAGCAGACAAAAAAACACAGCCTACTGTATCCGTACCGGAAACTACTGAAACAACACAATCGGATATAATCGAAACCACAACAAGTACAGAAACAGCAACAACATCAACTACCGTTACAACAACAGTTACTACTACAACTGTAACAACCACTAAAGCTGTTACCGAGCCGCCGCAGACAGGCGAAGATTACCTTCTGGCTTACGGCTGGCGAATTAATGAAGCAGATATACTTAATCCAGATTCTATTTACCGTGATTATACCTTGTTTGACATTGACGGAAATGGAATTTATGAAATTATGATAAGAATGGGAAACAGTGAAGCTGATGCGTGTTATAAAATATGGACAATCGAAGGCAATACGGTTGTTTACTGCGGAGATATCGGAGCCGGAAACACTTATCTGACAGAGATGGATGGAAAGCTTTACATAAATGCCGCACACATGGGTTACCAGCATACTGAAGAAATAACATTAATAGATAATCAGATATTTACATCGGTTTATTATGATTCAGGCAGCACAATGCTTGAAGAATACTATACATTCGGAGAGTATGTTGATTTTTGTGATTTCTCAGATTCATCAATGCTTGATACATTCAGCACAGCACAGTATGAAAACGGTCATTATACAAGCGAAATCTATTAATATGTAAAACGCCTGATACGCAAAAATGTATCAGGCGTTTATATAATCAGAATTTATGCTACAGCTATATTTGATATAAAGCGGGTCTGAAAAATAAACTGTGTAA
>JALEVO010000156.1 GCA_022788225.1 Oscillospiraceae bacterium
AAGTTACAACAGAGGGTACAGAAGCTGTTACAACAATCGTAACAGAAGAGGTTACAACAGTTGATACTGACGCAACAGAAGAAGTTACAACAGAGGGTACAACAGTTGTTACAACAGCCGGCACAGAAGTTGTTACTACAATTGAAACAGAGCCTGTTACAACAGTTGCTACTGACGTGACAGAAGAAGTTACAACAGAGGGTACAACAGTTGTTACAACAGCTGAAACAGAAGTTGTTACTACAATTGAAACAGAGCCTGTTACAACAGTTGTTACCACAACAGAGGCTAATCCTTATGCATTCCCATACGAGGCAAACATTGACCCTGCTAACACAGACAGTGTTGACGGCGTTAAGTTTGCAGTAAGCGCTGATGAGAGTATTGTATACAGCGGTGCAGTACAGTTCTTTGTTGACGGAGAACACTTTGACGTTGAATACAGCAGTGCAGACGCAGTTGACGGTGTAATCACTGTAAATACTCCTGCTGCTATTACAGACCAGACAGCTGTTACACTTATCAAGATTTGCAAATACTGGCAGAGCGATAATGAAGCAAGTGTTGTTCTTACAGATGTTAAGGTTATAATTGACGGCGAGGAAACAGATCCTTATGTTGAACCAGCAAAAACAGTTGAGTCAGCTGCTGCAATAATGGGAATGCTTGGTTCAAATGAGTTCTGGTCAGTTGATAAACTTCCGGAAGGTTCAGTTGTTCCGACAGTTACAGAGAACGGAACATACACATCTAAGCTTGTTCTTGACGAGGGAACAGAGACAGTTGAATTCCTTATCGTTGCTCTTGACGGACTGAGAGAAGAGGACTTTGCGGACCTTAAAATTACTGTTGATTCAATCAAGGTTGACGGCGAAGTACTTGCAACAGCTGATTTAAGCAAGGCTGTTATCAAAGGATACAAGGAAGGCTCATTTGACGGAACACGCATCTATCTGTATGATACATGGACTGGTAGTGGAGCAGCTGCTGTTCCGACTGATACTGAAATTATAAAGAGCATTGAAGTTACATTTACTGTAAGTGGTATAAACGATTAATTTAAAAGCTTAGAATATATATTATCCGTCGATACGAGAAAAGCACTTTTCACTAAGAAAAGTGCTTTTTGTTTGTGTATTTATACAATTAATGTGCAACTTAAACAAATTGTGTTGACATTAAACGTTTAAAATGTTAAAATAAATTATATTGGAATAGGAGGATGAAAATTATGCACTTGAAAAAACAAATTTCTGCATTTTTATCCGCTGCATTAGTGATAACATCATTATCGGGCGGAGTTTATGCAGAAGAGGGTGTCGCCGGACGAAAAATGAAAGGCGATATCAACAGGGACAACAGCGTTTCAGCTGCGGACGTTGTGGCACTGGGCCATTGTCTGCTGGGAAAGGCAGTTCTTGAAGAAGATGACATTTTCTATGCCGACATGAACAAGGACAATATAATTAACGTCTTTGACGATGCACTGCTTAGAAAAACTGTACTGGGCGAACGTGAGATTGAGTATGAGGATGAAACGAATCCTACAGAACCTCCGACAGAGCCGCCGACAGAAGTACCGACAGAACAGCCGACAGAAGTGCCGACAGAACAGCCTACGGAACAGCCTACGGAACAGCCTACTGAACCGCCGACCGAACCACCGACAGAACCGCAGACAACCACTGCTGTAACTACGACAATACAGCAGATTGATTTAAGCGATATGCCGTCAAATTATTCGTATGCTCTTGACTGGGTATGGGAAAACAGAATTTCAAGGGAAAATTCTACGGCAAGATGGAATACAATTTTTGACCAGATAGTTGCCGGCGAGGGTACGCTTAACTATGTAGTAAGATGGCAGTCTTATAAGACACTTTCACTGGAGCAGAGACAGAAGTTTGAGGATATGCTTGAAACATCTGTCAACAACTGGACCGATTATCTTGTGGGCTATGACGGCTGGAAGTATGACCATGTAGACGTGTCAATCGTTGGCTGGGCTGTTATTGACGAGAATACTATTCTTGACAGACAGCCGGACGAAATAATCTACACAAATCTTACACCGTATGACAGCCAGTATGATACATCAAACGGCAGGGAAGATATTCCGGATGTTCTTCCGAATGCTCCTGACGAGCTTTCAAGAATGTATCATTTTGACAACAATATAGGCTTTGATTATCCGGGCGGACTTGACAAGCGTTTTGATATGTATATGTGGGCAACGCAGGGCTTCCCTGATATCGGCGGCTGCGGCGGCGACTGGGGACAGCGTCTTTCAGACAACGCATATCTGAGTATGCTGGACGGCAGCGGAATCCATGTATTTGAGCATGAGCTTGGCCACGGTTTTGGAATAACAGACTTTTACGGCGAAGAGGGAGCATTGGACGGATTCCCGCCCGGAGGATTCCCTGAACCGACTATCATGATGGCAGGCAATTCAGCTGAAATAACCAATTATGACGGCTGGCAGCTGAGATATATCTGGAGCAAGATCAAGGACGAAACAAACAGTAACGGTACAAGACGTTTTAACTAAACAAAAAATGAGCGGACGTGTAAATGTCCGCTCTTATTTTTTCAAAAGCCTCAAAATAACGGGCAACCAATGGTCGCCCGAATTTATACAGCCACTTTATATATTTTAGTTATGTTTAGATCTGAACTTCTTCTTCTGACCAAAATTGAGTGAAATGGTGAAAATCTTGTCGGAAGTAAAAATTCTGACCGCAAAGAACATACACACAATAAACAGCACAAACTGATAGGCAAGCCCGAACCAGTAAAGCTCCATGTTGCCGAACATTATGTTGTTCATGGCGTTGAATGTGTGAGTAAACGGAATTGCATAGACAAGTGTTCTTGCAACAGGGGAGAGCATATTGATGTCATAGAGCATTGAAACGAAGTACGGAACCATTGCAAGCACCATGATAGGCATGAGCATTGTCTGTGCTGACTTTGCATCATTTACCAGTGCACCGAGAATAAGAGATGCGGCAAGGCAGATAACGATTGTCATGAACATCTGAAGTCCCACAAGTATAAATCCTGATATTCCGATTTTAAGACCAAGTTCTTTCATGATATCGTTTATGGTAAGTGCTGAACTTACCAGGCTGGTGTTTTCCACTGCTCCGTCAAGCATTGAACCCATATATCCATAGAATCCAACCATGTAAACCGCCGCATTGATAATGGCAACAATTGCGGCTGCCAGCATTTTTGCGCCCAGTACTGAAATTCTTGAAACAGGTGCAGAAAGGAGCGTTTCAAGAGTCTTGTCGATTTTTTCAGTGGAAATTGCGGAAATAATCATCTGGGAGGTAAACATAACCAGTATAAATACAACAATAGGAATAAGCATTCCCTGCGACTGTATCATACCTGTCAGGACTTCCGGGCTTACAGCTGCGGTTTTGCCGTTGACAACTGTGACTTCATTGATATTTAAAGGCACATCAATTTTGCTGATTTCCGCTTCGCTTAAACCCTTCTGCGTCATAAATTCATTTTTGACCATATTGCTTATTATGTCCGCAGCAGCAGAGGTCTTGTCCTTCATGGAGGCAAGCGCAGATGTGGATTTCAGCGAGGTGATAAGCTCAATTCCGCCGGAAACAGTATTGTCGCCGAAAGCAGAATCCAGTGCCTCATCTGTGAATCCCTTGGGGATAATGATAAGACTGTCGCAGTCGGCACTTTCCAGCAGCTTTGCCCTGTCAGCGTTATCCTCATTAACACGGTTGACCTCAAATCCGGCTGATTCAAGAGAGGAGATGATATTTCTTGTGAAATCTGTATCGTCCCTGTCGCTGATGTTCACTGTACCTGTTTCAGAAGTGGCGTCGTCCATGACATTGGACATCATATTTCCGACAGACATAAGCAGACCGACAGTAACAACAAGCCCGATTATCATCTGAACATTTATAAGTTCATGCAGTTCCTTTTTGAGCAGATTCAGAAACTTCATTTGCTGTTCACCACCCTTTCAAAAACTTCCTCAAGATTGGCAGCGCCGTACTTTTCCTTTATCTCGTCGATTTTACCGACTTCAAGGAGTTTACCGCCGGCAATAATGCCTACTCTGTCGGAAACAAACTCAATTTCAAGCATATTATGTGATGAAAGCAGGAATGACGTTTTTTCTGTTCTGGAAAGTTCCTTAATCATTTTTCTGATTTCAAGGGCGTTTATTACGTCAAGTCCGCTGGTAGGCTCGTCAAGTATTGCAAGCTTGGGACGTGTCATAACTGCTCTTGAAAGCAGCAGCTTTCTTATCATTCCACGGCTGTATGAACCGATTTTTTCGTTAAGACGGTCACCCAGTCCGCACATTTTTTCGGCTCTCGCTGTATATTCTTCGATTTCCGCTTTGTTGTTGGCAAACATACCAGCCATGAATTTAAGATAGGCTTTTCCGGTCATGGTCTTGTATGCGCCTGCCTCGTCCGGCAGATATGTAATGGACGCTCTTACTTTTTCAGGTTCAGTCAGAATGCTGTGTCCTGCAACAACAGCGTCGCCGGAGGTTGGCTTTATAAGAGTTGATATCATTCTTATAGTAGTCGTTTTTCCGGCACCGTTAGGGCCTATAAGCGCAAAAATTTCTCCCTCATCAACAGAAAAAGAAACGCTGTCCGCCGCAAGTACCTTTGTATACTGCTTGGACAGACTTTTTACTTCTAATACTGGCATAAAATCCCTCCATATCTTTTGTATATATTGATTATATCACATATTTAAATAAATATCAATAACGATGTAATTAGATTTAATAATGATTTAATAATCCGTTTGCGACTAAGAAGCGGGGTTATCGGGAAAATACTGAAAATATATCTGCGTTAAAATATTTCAAGGTTTTTTCAAGCTTAGTGTTTGAACTAAATATACAAATATTATCCCCACCCTTGTTTAATAGTAACAAAAATTTAAAAAATCATAAAAAATTGTTTGATTTTATGGCTAAAAGTAGTATAATGATATAGACAGATGTTTTTTGGAATATGTCAAAAAAAGTCGATTTATAATATAAATTTTTAAGATGATATTGCTTGATTTTAATAAAACAGATTGGAGTGCTATTTATGAAAAATCCTATCAATATTGCGGTAATTGTTGCAGGAATTGATGAAGAATATCAGAATACTATTCTGCTGGGCATACAGGATTTTGCAGCAGGAAATAATGTAAATATAAGCTATTTTATTGCTTTTGGCGGTATTCTCAAAAACAAGCGTCATGATATGGGTGAATTTAATATATACAATCTTGCAAATTTTGAGAAATTTGACGGTGCAATTCTTCTTACAAATACTATCTCTTCTCCGGCAATTACCGAAGAACTTACAGAACGTATAAATAAAGCCGGTATTCCGGCAGCTTGTATAGATAATGACTTAAGTGATTTCTTCTACATTGGTATCGACAATTTCAAGGCTATGGAAGAGATGGTTGAGCATATTGTCGGATTTCACAATGCAAAGAGAATAAATTATATATCAGGACCGGATGACAATCCGGAAAGCATTATGCGTCTTGACGCATATAAAAATGTACTTCAGAAGCACGGTATACCTATTGATGAAAACAGAATTTATCACGGCCATTTCAGAGGTCAGGATGCAAGAGCAGCTATAAATGAATTTCTGCATTCTGATATGGAATTTCCGGAGGCGATAATCTGTGCAAATGACGCTATGGCTCTTTCTGCGGTTATTGAACTGGAAAAGTCAGGAAAGAGGATACCTGACGATGTTCTTGTAACAGGCTTTGACAATATTTATGCTGCAAGAAATTATTTTCCGGCTGTATCTTCCGTAAAGCGTCCGCTCAGACTTTCCGGCTACACGGCTGCCAAGAAAGTTTTTCAGGCGATAAAAGGCGAAAAGCCTGAAAGAGTTGAGATACTTGATACAGAATGTGTGTTTACAGACAGCTGCGGCTGTGTAAACAAAAACATAGAAGATAATATTACCGAATTCAGAAAGTCCTGTTACAGGTCTATCGAAACCTACAATATCGGCGTACCCATCATCAACAGAATGTACTGCGAATTTGAGGAATGTATTACTATTGAGGAATGTATTGACGTACTCAAACGCTTTGTTACTGAAATAAGCTGTGAAAAGTTTGTTTTCTGCCTTTGTGATGACTGGCTCAGAGGCTATGATGATTTTGACTATGTTCAGGAAAATTATTCCGGTGAAAAATATACCAAAATCGGATATACTGAAAAGGTAGACGCTATTCTTGACTATGAACAGGGAAGATTCAAGGAAAAAAGTTCTTTTGAATCATCAGAAATGCTGCCTGACATTTATAAAGAGTCAGACAAGAGCAATCATTATTTCTTTGTACCGGTTCATTTCAGAGAGAGATGTCTGGGCTACTGTGTAATAAAGAACAGTACATTCCCTCTTGAAAGCGGACTTTTCCAGACATGGATAATGAATGTCTGCAATGCTGTTGAGAACATCAGAAAAATTATCTGCCTTGACAAAATGGTTGATAAGCTTGATAAGCTTTCAATTATTGATCCGCTTTGTCAGATTTACAACAGAAACGGTTTCAACAAAAATGCAAGATCAGTTTATCAGGCTTGTATAGTTGAAAAAAGATCTGTAATGGTTATGTTCATTGATATGGACGGACTCAAGTATATAAACGACAGATTCGGACATAATGACGGTGACTTTGCACTCCAGAAAATTTCAGAGGCAATTAAAAACGCCTGTGACCGCAACGAGATTTTTGCCAGATACGGCGGTGATGAATTTATCATTTTTGCTGACCATCACACAGATGCAGACGCTAAAAATCTCATAAGCAAGATTTATGACCAGATGAAAAAATTCAACAGATTTTCCGATAAGCCTTATGCTATTGACGCAAGTATCGGTTACATTATAACCAATGTTGATGAGGATATTTCTCTCAGCAAGGTTATATCAATGGCTGACCAGACTATGTATGAAAACAAAAAGCGCAGAAAAGAAGAAAGGCTTGCTGCTGGTCTGGAAAGCTTTATCAGGTAAATAATGAGAAATAAAAGAAAACATTTTCTTTTTCTTATGCTTGCTGTTGTGCTGACGGTTATTCCGGGGTGCAGGGATATGAATGATACCGCCTCTGAAACGGTTGCAGATGTGACAGATGAAACCACAGTTACAGAAGTGACGGAGAATGCAGCAGAGGAAATCACAGCGGCAGTTACAGAAGTAGCTGAAACCGAAGAAATTACAACAGCTGAAACAGCAGATTATTCGGGGATAGAATCCTGCTGTATTACTGAGTATACCACCAAAAACAATATCTTCTGCAGCTATCCTCAGATTGATAGTTCTTACAGCAATTCGGAAGAGATAAATCGGCTTATTTATGACTATGTGAATTCTTATATCAGCCCAATGTATAACGGTGAATATGATACGGAATTAATGGGGGATTGTGACAAACCTGAAACATCAGATGCTAATGAGATTATAAATAATCTTGAAGACCGTGGACTTTTTCTTGAAATGGATTACAAGGTACAGAGAATGGATTCTATGTATATGAGTGTTTCCTTTGAGGGGTATTTTTATGTCAAGGGATGTGCCCACCCTAATGCTGCTTTCATCTCTGTTGTAATTGACGCACAAAATTGCTGTGTTGTTGAAATGTCAGATCTGTATAATGTTGATAGTGAATTTGCAGATGTTATCAGTAAGAATTATGAGGAACAGGCAGAGGAGGCGTTTATAAGAAGAACCGGAGTTTCATCTTTAGAATTATCCGAAGATTTGAAACATTTAAGCAGCGAAAAAGTTATAAAGGCCTTTACATCTGACGACAGCAGAAACTGGGTTCACAGCCTTAACTGGTTTATGACAGATACGGATATCGGCATTATTGTAATACATCCTCTTGTTGTCGGGGACTATGTTGTAATTTATGTAAGCTGCGATGAACTTGAGCCTTTTAAAAAATAACATAAAAACCCTGATTCATGCGAATCAGGGTTTATAGTTTTATTCAGAAATTAAAGTTCATTGAGAGCATTTTTGATTGCGTCAACCTTATCAGTCTTTTCCCATGCAACGCCGAGATCCTCACGTCCCATGTGACCGTAAGCCGCAAGCTTTCTGTACTGTGGCTTTTTAAGGTCAAGCATTTTGATGATTGCAGCCGGTCTTAAATCGAATACCTTTTCAACTGCCGCTGAAAGCTTGTTCTCGTCAACCTTGCCTGTGCCGAATGTATCAACAAGAATTGAAACAGGCTTTGCAACGCCTATGGCGTAAGCCAGCTGAACCTCACACTTGTCAGCAAGTCCGGCAGCTACGATATTCTTTGCAATGTATCTTGCCGCATAAGCCGCAGACCTGTCAACCTTTGTCGGGTCCTTACCGGAGAATGCGCCGCCGCCGTGACGTGAATAACCGCCGTAGGTATCAACGATTATCTTTCTTCCTGTCAGACCGCTGTCGCCCTGAGGACCGCCGATAACAAATCTGCCTGTCGGGTTGATGTAATACTTTGTATTTTCGTCAAGCAGTTCTGCCGGAACGACAGGCTTGATAACATATTCCATGATGTCCTTTTTGATCTGGTCAAGGGAGATTTCCGGTGCGTGCTGTGAGGAAACAACGATTGTTTCGATTCTTACAGGCTTGTCGCCGTCGTATTCAACAGTAACCTGAGTTTTGCCGTCCGGACGGAGATAACGGAGTGTACCGTCCTTTCTGACTTCAGTAAGCTTTAATGCAAGCTTGTGAGCCATAGAAATAGGCATTGGCATAAGTTCAGGAGTTTCGTTGCAGGCGTAGCCGAACATAAGTCCCTGGTCACCGGCACCTGTTGAATTATCG
The DNA here is from genome assembly GCA_022788225.1 of Oscillospiraceae bacterium. Lineage (GTDB taxonomy): Bacteria > Bacillota > Clostridia > Oscillospirales > Ruminococcaceae > Porcipelethomonas. The sequence continues at coordinate 8,871 of JALEVO010000156.1, forward strand.
TCATTCATTTCGCCCTCTTTTGATTCAAGAGCCTCGTTGACGCCCATTGCAATATCTCCGGACTGTTCGTCGATAGTTGTGATAACAGAACAGGTGTAGCCGTCAAAGCCGAACTTTGCTCTGTCGTAACCGATGTCAACAACCACCTGTCTTGCAATTTTTGAAATATCAGCATAACCCTTTGTGCTGATTTCACCCATGCACATTATCATACCTGTTGTGCATACAGTTTCGCAGGCAACCCTTGAGTCAGGGTCCTGTTCGAGAAGTGCGTCCAGAACAGCGTCTGAAATCTGGTCACAGATTTTGTCAGGATGTCCTTCTGTTACTGATTCTGATGTAAAAAACTTTTTTACTGTTTCTGCCATGTTTTTTCAGTTCCTTTCAAAAAAATCTCAGAAAATATTCACCTCTGTTAAAGAAAAAGCGTCCGGAGTTTCCGAACGCTGTGATTTTTATTAAAAAATCCTCATCTCTCGGATAAACCGCAGGAATTAGCACCTTTTTGTTATTGCTCCCCCAATAAAAACCTTGCCATAAAGACGCAGGCGAAAATAAAAAATATCAAGGCGCAAAATTGCAGGAATACTCGTGTATTTCAAGATTTTGCAACGCAGAGATTTTTTATTTGCGGCAAGTTCTTTGACAAGCTTTTATTGGGGGAGCAATATTGCACATCAGGTTGCCGGGCTTCACAGGACCTGTTCCTCCACCACTCTTGATAAGGCGAAATTATTTCTTGATTCTATTATACATCTATACTGCTGTATTGTCAATAGAAAATATCGAAAAATGTCGGATTTTATTCAGCAATATATACCATAAACCCCTGCTCATTCAGAACAGGGGTTTATGGTATTAATTTTTCTCTTTTTTTCCGGAAATCGCTGCGGCTATAATGTACAGAATCATAATAAACGCAGACGCTGCCAGTATTACAAGCTGCATATTCATGAGTGAATCTACTATATCATTAAGAAGTCCTGTAACTGCAAAATAGATATAATCAGTTCTCATGATAAGCCTGCTGAAATAGTCTGAGGATTTCAGCATAATGCACGGTATAAGCATTATAACAGCTGAACACAGACCCGATACTGAAAGCCAGTATAAGAACGATTTGATTTCTTTTTTGTTAAGTAATATCAGCAGAATAATGCATATTGCAGTAACCGCAATAAAAGCATATAATACCGGTGAAACAACCGGATATACTTTTCTGATTTTCTGCGGAATGCCTGCTTTTTCAATATAGTCAAGCATGAAAATATTGGTAAATGAGTTTATGTCAGTTTCAGCAGCCTTTATTGTTTTGTCAAGCTGCTGATTAAACTCGTCATTGAGTTCAACATTGTTTTCCTCTGCAAACTCATTGAAAAAGTCGGTAATATTTTTTTCAAGCTGAGAGAAATCTATTTCTGTTTCCTCGATTTTATCTGTTTTACCGCTTAAATAATCAAAGAAAGAGTTGATTTTTCCGTCCACAGCCTGTTTTACGATTTTTTCATCAAGACCGTCTGTGTAAATTTCAGCCGGAATACTTGAAACCGCATAACTCTTTGAAAAATAATCTTCTGTATAGTCGATTACACGCTGATATATACCATGCTTTTCAACTGACGATATGTAAAAGGACGGTGAAAGCATACAGCCGGAAATCAGTGAGATCAGTGACAGACCGGAAATGGCAAAGACAAGTATAATTGTCAGTATATAATTGGGGAAATAATGTTTAAGTCTTTTCATTTTCTTAAATCCCCTTTATTCATAGAATTTCTTTTCGACAAGCTCGCAGATAACTGCAAGTCTGTCTTCAGTAGGACCCAGAAGATTGCCGTAGCAGGTATACATTGTCAGTCGGTCATCATCTGTGGGGTAGAGATACTGGTTGTTTGTGTCCTTGAAAAAAGTCTGTTCGGTCATGCGGTAAGTAAATTCGCCGTATGAGGTTGTCAGAACAGCTGTGTCACCCGGCTGCATTTCGCCGAGGTGATAGAAGAACGTATTGCAGTGTGCAGCAAGGACAACGTTTCCGGTCATGCCGATATAAGCCGAGCCTGTGTACTGACACACGCCGTTTTGCAGCAGGTCACTTGTATCGCCCCAGATAACAGGCGCTTCAAGACCGATAGAATCAATTTTAAGAGTAGCATATTCAGCCCCGAAAGACGGGTAAACTATTTTGCTGCCGTCGTCAAGCTCGTCCTCAACTTCCTTGGTGTCATACTTTATTTCACTGACTTCTTCATGAGGTATCTCAGCTGAAAAAATAACGTTTGCATAGTTCATAGCTTTTCTGAAAGGCGTATAACCTATAGCTGTAATTATTGCGGCGCACACCGCAAGGACTGTGACCGGAGTCAGAAACAGAACTACCTTACCCTTTTTTTTATTTTCAGGCATAAGCTTATTCTCCGATTCTGCTGTTTTTTCTGCTTAAAATCCATGCACCGATTCCGCCGGCAGCCAGTACAGACGCACAGATAGCAGCAACTGTTACAAAGCTTCCGTCCTGCTGTTGTGCTTCAACACCAGTTGTGGAAACAAGCTTGCCTATCGGTGCAACAAGCTTGACATTGCCGTCCTTGTCCTTGACAGTCATTGTAAAGCTTTTGTCGCCTGTCTGTTCAACTGTGACATCAAGACCGATTTTCTTGCCGGTGTCGATAACCTCCTGAATAGCATCAAGCATCTGCTCATTAGTCATATTGTCCTGAATCTGTTCAGCCAGATCCTGAATTGTCTGTTCGTCCTTGTTAAGCTTGTTCGGTTTTGTGGTCGGGGAAGTATTGTCTGAATCACTGTCATCAGAAGAACCGCCGTCGTAACCTTCAAAAAATTCGTCAATTGATTCTGCGTCAGGGAAATACTGGCGAACAACGTCCATGCTTATATTTCTTATGTTAGCCAGACCGTCAATCATCATGTCATACTGGTTTGAAGTAAATTCATTTGCACGGAGAAAGTTTTCAAGCTGTGCAACGTATGTGTCAAGAATACCTGCACCTCTTGCAGCAGCAACAACGTCATCAGCAGTTGTTGCAGACGCTGATATTCCGCCGAAAGCCATAACTGTAACGGCTGATATTGCCGCAATTACTCTTTTAAAGCTTTTTTTCATTTATGTTACCTCCATATTTATTTTATCTTATAAACTTACATATTATTACTTTAACATTAATATTTAAATTTGTCAATGGCAAAATGTTACCAAAAAACCGGAAAATCCCACTATTTTATAGTACCTCCGCCGATTACCACATCTCCGTCATAGAAAACAGCCGCCTGTCCCTTTGCCGGAGCTCTCTGGGGCTTTTCAAATGTGACCAGTACTTCGCCGTTTTCCAGTGGTCTTATAACTGCCGGCATTTCACTTCTGCTGTACCTTACTTTTGCTGTAACCTGCATTTCCTCCGGCAGTGAATCCATAGAAATAAGATTTACGTCACGGACTTTGATTTCCGTTTTGTACAAGTCTTTTTCGTCGCCGATAGTCACTGTATTTTCAGCGGCGTTCTTGTCTGTGACATACGCCGGTCTGCCGATTGATATGCCGATACCACGGCGCTGTCCTATGGTGTAGTTTATAACGCCCCTGTGTCTGCCGATTACCTCTCCGGCAGTGTTTAAGAAGTCACCCTCTTTTATTTCCGCACCGGTGTGTCTGGTTATGAAGGACGCATAGTCGCCGTCCGGCACAAAGCAGATGTCCTGACTGTCCGGCTTGCGTGAGTTTACAAGTCCGGCGCTTTCGGCGATATCTCTGATTTCCGGCTTTTCGTAGCAGCCAAGAGGGAAAAGCGTCTTTGAAAGCTGGTACTGTGTAAGCCCGTAAAGCACATAAGTCTGGTCCTTGGAACGGTCTTTGGGGCGCTTTAAAATGTACTTTCCCGACTTCTCGTCAAACTCCCTTACGGCATAGTGACCTGTTGCAATATAGTCATAGCCCAGTTCTTCCGCACGTCTTAGCATCTTGTCAAATTTTATGTGCCTGTTGCACTCGATACACGGATTGGGGGTTTCCCCATTAAGATAGCTTTCGGCAAACTGGTCCATGACTTTTTCTCTGAACAGTTCCTTGAAATTGAATACAAAATGGTCAATCCCCAGCCTGTAGCACACGCTCCTTGCGTCCTCCACGTCTGAAAGCGAACAGCAGGTTCTTGTACCCTCTGTAACGTCCTCGCCGTCAAAAAGCTTCAAGGTAACTCCTGTAACGTCATAACCGCCGTCAATCAGCAGTTTTGCGGCGACTGAGCTGTCAACTCCGCCGCTCATTCCAACCATAACCTTAGCCATCTTCATTCTCCTTAATCAGTATATCCTTTATCTCAGCCATGGTTTTAACATTTTTCCATGACTTTTCACATATCTCGTTCCATTCGTTTTTTGCGATAGGGTCATAAACCGCAATTGTGCGGAAACCTGCGTCTGCGGCGGTTTCAATGCAGTGGAGGGAATCTTCCACAACGACTGTGTTTTCCCTGTTACATTCCATTTTTTCAGCCGCTTGCAGAAAAATATCCGGCTTGTCCTTGCCCTGCCCAACGTCAGAACAGGTCAGTATAAACTCAAAGCAATCGTAGATACCAAGCCGTTTTAATGCGGCGTGTGCAAGACTGTTATATGTAGCGGTTGCAACGCACATTCTGTAACCGCTTTTTTTGAGATGATGAACCGCTTCATACGCACCGTCTTTCAGGGGTATCGTATAAAAATACTGCTCTCTCACCATTTCTTCAATTCTGTCAATTATCTCCTCGCAGGACTGTTTAAGAGAAAACTGCGTTTTGAAATACATTGCAGAATCATATATTGTCATTTTCTTGACTATATCCGAAACACCCTCCGGCGGAACAACTCCGTTTTCAAGCAGAAAACTGCGGTCAACATTTTCCCAGCAGTGCATTGAATTCAGGAGTGTTCCGTCGAGATCAAAAATAATTCCTTTAATATTCATTCTTTTCTATCCTTACTGCCGACCGGAAATCATCGCTTTTTGAGCCGGCAATGTCCTGTGAAAGTCCGTAAACGTCAGAGGCAGTGCCCTCAATAAACGCAAAACGCTGTTCGGCTTTTCCGGTCTGTGCAAGCTTTGAAAGGGAAGTCGAAACCGGAATACTGCTGTTTTTGCATAGTCCCAGTACTTCACGCCCTCTCTCGTTCATGGCAAGTATTCTTGCGTATGGCGGGAGCGTCTGCAGGTCCTCCTGCGTGGTGCCGATAAGCATATTCAGCAGTATGCGTTTAAGCCTTGCCATTGTATATCGTTTTGTCTTGACGCTTTCAAACAGTTCTCCCACACTTCCAGCCTCTGCCGACTGTTTAAGCCGGTATTCAAGTCCCTGTCCCACATCGGGGAGATTTTTCAGCTCTGAGAGGGGAGCGGTGCGCAGTTTGTAAAGTATGATGCGCTCCAGATTTTCCATGCGTGAGATTTTTCCATCAAGGCGGCAGCTTTCATACTCCTGTCTGACATAATCTGGAATAAAATCGCTGAAGTCTTTCTGCCCTGCCATGCACTCTCTTATATACGACGCACTTGCAAACTCTCCGCTGGTGTTTTCCGAGTCATGACCTGCCCCGTGGCGGCTGACTGTAAATGGCTTTATATCCGAGCCGAGAAAATCCAGTGCCTTTAAATACTCTATCGCAAGAATGTTGTTTGGAGAAGAGGCAGCGGCGGCGGTTTCTGCGCCGTACCTTTCAGCAATTGCGGCGGACAGTGCGGCAGGGTAAGTCATGCCCTTTTCCATTGCGGCTTTCAGGGTTTCATGGGGGATACTTTCAGCGGCTCTGGCAATTTCAGAAAGGAGTTTTATATCTCCCGATTCGCTTCCGAAAGATATCTCGTCCACACACCCTAAAGCGTTCATTATTGAAACTGCACCCCTTGCGTAAAATTCAGCAGAGGACAGGCAGTAAACCGCCGGTATCTCGATTACAAGGTCTGCACCGCCTTTCAGCGCCAGTGACCCGCGTCTGAATTTATCCATAACAGCGGTTTCGCCCCGCTGGACGAAGTTTCCGCTCATGACTGCAATAATGTGTGTGGCACCGTTTAGCCGTGTCTGTCTGATATGATGCAGGTGTCCGTTGTGCATTGGGTTATATTCACATACAATACCTGTTATTTTCATGAAAATCTCCTGTTACAGTATAGCAAATATTTATGATTTTTTCAACTGCATTGTGCCTATCTTTTCAATCAGCTGGTCGAATACAGCTTTACTGCTTTTATCCGGCACTGCTCCGTTATAGCGGCAGTCCATGTAGCACAAAGCCGCCTTGTGCCAGAGCTTTGCAAGGTCGTCGGGCAGCTTGTTTTCGATGCTTAAAACTGTGTCACTGCTTTCAATTTCAAATCCGCAAAGCCTTAAACCGTTTTGCGCCAGCTCAATAGCGTTTCGCATGGTGCTTTCAGACCAGCTTGCTTTTTTGTATGCTTTAAGCTTTCTGTGCCACAGCTTTTCCGGTGAAATAAGCCGTATTTCAGCTTGTGACGGCTGAATGCAGGTGACATAATCAGTGTACTCCTCACAGCTTATTATGTCACTGTTTTGTTTCCGTATCATTGCCTTTTTGCGTATTTTCTGCGGTATCTTTGCGAAAAACTCCGCAATATCACGGCGGATATAAATGATGAAAGAGATGACCATGACTGCGATAAGGGCAGTAAAGATATATTTTGCTATGGGACTTCCTCCCGAAATCACGTCATTGTCAGGCTTGGTATACTGCAAATCGCTTTCCGTATGTGGTCTTTTTGTATTGCCGCCGCCGGAGTTTTTAAAAATAAGTCTTAGTATGGCGTAAAAAAGTTTTGTCAGCACCTGTGCAAGAGGAAATGACAGCAAAGCAGTTACAACAAGGGCAGAAAGGGGGAGAATTACAACCGCCGGATTTGTTTTTCCGTCACGGCTTTTTCGGAAAAAGTCTGCACCGGATTTGCAGTAAGCCATAAAGCCGTATGATGCGGCGTAAAGCATATAGGAGATCAGCATTAAGGCTGAACTTTCAGAAAAGGAGTAGCGGTATACTATGCTTATTATAATATCTGCAAAGGAAATACCTGCAAACAGATATATGCTTTTCAACAGGCTTTCACGTTTAGGACTGAAAAGAATACAGGGCAGAAAAACCAACCCGGAAAGTATCGCACGGTAAAAGAGGGAAATGCCGTTTAACAGAAGAAATGCAACAGAGGTAAGTATTATGGTATATGCCGGCAAAAGGTAACGGCTGTACTTTTTCGGTGTAACACTGCTGATAACTGCTGAAATGACCGATAGTGAAAACACCATTATTATAACGGTTGACGAGTTTACATAACAGTTCCGGCAGACCAGTATAACAAGGGGAAAAAAAGCCGCTGATATGCCGCACTTATAAATCAGCAGGGAAAGGCTTTCAGCTTTTTTCATTGTCGTCACTCCTTTCCGGTACGCAGATAAAGCTTGCCGGCTTTGAAAGATATCCGGTAAATATCACGTTATAACCCCATGATAGCGCGGTTTGTTCGTTGGCGGTAATCAGAACAGGATTTGTAAGAAATTCTGTTGGTACATAAATGTCAGACTGCTTTTCGGGTACTGAGGCTTTTGCAAGGGCGTAAAGACAGCGTTTCAGATGTTCTCCGCCGTTGGCGTGAGGGACGGACAATTCCGGATCGGAGGGAATGTACAGCCCAAAGCAAAAGCCGTTTTTGGCTAACCTTTGGAGAAGATAACAGCAGACTTTTATACTGTGCTCCGCATTTTTTTCATGGCAGCTTAAATCAAGTATGACCGACATTCTGCTTTCAGCCGAGGAATCGAAAGTGTTGACCATAAGGCGGTTTTCTTTGGCAGAGGCGCTGTGGTTTATGAATTTCAGCGGTTCTGTTCCAGTGTACTCCCTTATGCCGTCAGCGAAAAAGGGGTCGGCGAAAGGGGGATTTTTAAAGGGGACATCTCCGCAGAAATTCCGGCTGAAAATGCGGTCGGCATTAAAGGGGTATTCAGAGGGCAGTACGGTGATTTCCGGCAGTCTGCACTCCGGTTTCAGCGAAAAGACCTCCGAGCCGAAAATATCTGATGTGACGAGTACAGCATTTTTTATACCGTAAACTCCACGCCTTGTACACTTTATCTTCCACACTCTCTTTACCCTGCACCTGCCCTTTACCTCAAAAAAGCTTGAAACGAACCTTGAACCGTCCGTCACAGCCGAATGGGTGTCGGCAAAATCAAGGTATGCAGAAGCAGTCAGTTCCGACTTGAAAACGGGGAGGGGCAGACGCTTTTTGTTTTCGATTTCCTCAGTAAACTCAATTTCAGCACCCTCATACACTTCGCTTTCGCTGAAAAAACAGTTATAGTCAAGTTGTTTGAAGCAGTATTTGCGATAAAGTTTAAGCTGAACCAGAAATATCACCAGACAGCCCAGTGCGGCAATCAGAATTTCCATAGTTCTTCTCCGGGAACGGGTATTTCTGAAACAGTCTGTGCTACTAAATTTCTCTTTTTGTCAAGGACTGTGTTTTCATGGGCGGAGGGGATAATGCGGTGAGATACGGTGTAGGGGATAACCTTTATAATATCGTCGGGTATCACATATTCTCTTCCGGACATAGCCGCAACCGCCTTTGCACCGTTTAGCGTATCAAGACAGCCTCTCGGACTGATACCCAGTATAAAGCGGCTGTCATTTCGTGTTTTTTCCGCAATGTCAAGGAGATATGCGGTTATGCAGTCAGCGGCGTGTATCTTCTTTACCTCGTCCATGCACTCTCTTAGTTCAGCCTCGTCTGCCACGGCGTTAAGCTCGTTTATGCGTTCTCTGCCTATCTCTCCGGAGAGGATTTTCAGTTCAGTTTCCCGTGTGGGATAACCGGGGGTAAGGCTCATAAAAAACCTGTCAAGCTGTGCCTCGGGCAGGGGGAATGTTCCCTGATATTCAAGGGGATTCTGGGTGGCTATTACCATAAACGGAAAGGGGAGAGGATAGCTTTTTCCGTCGGCTGTGACCTGTCTTTCCTCCATGCATTCAAGGAGTGCGGACTGTGTTCTGGGTGCGGCACGGTTTATCTCGTCCCCAAGGAGTATTCCCGAAAAAACCGGACCTTTTCTGAAAGTAAAGCTTTCGTTTTTCTGACTGTAAAAGTTCACGCCTGTTATGTCAGAGGGGAGCAGGTCGGGGGTGAACTGTATTCTTCCGAAGCTACAGCCCACTGATTTTGCCGTCGATTCCGCAAGGGCGGTCTTGCCTGTTCCGGGGACATCCTCCATAAGAACGTGTCCACGGCAGAAGAGTGCGGCTGTGAGCATTTGGGATGTTTCGTTTTTCAGGCTGACTGCCTTTTCAATATTCTTAATGATTCTGTCAGCGGTTTTCTGTATCATTTATCGTCCTTTCACACTGCTGAAAACTGGCTGTTATAAAGTTCTGCGTAGAAGCCGTTTTGTGCCATAAGCTGTTCATGACTGCCCTGTTCTATAACGTTGCCGCTTTTCATTACGAGTATAACGTCTGCGTTTTTGATTGTTGAAAGCCTGTGGGCGATGATAAAGCTGGTCTTGCCCTTCATAAGCTTTTCAAATGCCCGCTGGACACGCTGTTCCGTTCGGATATCAATGCTGGAAGTCGCCTCGTCAAGAATGAGCACCGGGGGATTGGTAAGCATTATCCTTGCAATTGAAATAAGCTGTTTCTGACCCTGTGAAAGCTCTCCGCCCTCTTCTGTAATATAGGTGTCGTAGCCGTCGGGCAGACGCTTTATAAAGCTGTGAGCATGGGCGGCTTTTGCGGCGGCGGTTATCTGTTCGGGAGTGGCGTCCGGTCTGCCGTATGCGATATTTTCAGCAACAGTACCAGTGAAAAGCCATGTATCCTGCAAAACCATTCCGAACATGGAGCGCAGACTTGAACGTGTTATATCCTGAGTATTTTTCCCGGAAAGCTTTATAGTACCGCTGTTTATATCGTAAAATCTCAGCAGGAGATTGATAACAGTGGTTTTGCCGCAGCCGGTAGGACCGACAATGGCGATTTTCTGTCCCGGTCTGACTGTAAGGTTAAAGTCGGTGATAAGGGGAGTTTCGGGAACATAGGAGAAGTTGACGCGGTTAAGTTCAAGTGAACCGTCGCACTCTGTCATAACTTCCTTGCCTTGGTCGGAGGATTCAGCAGGCTCGTCTATTACCGCAAAAACTCTCTGGGCAGATGTAACAGCGTTCTGCAGTTCAGCAATTACGCCGGAAATCTCGTTAAATGGCTTGGTATACTGGTTTGAGTAGGACAGAAAGCTTGTCAGCTGACCGACAGTAATTTTTCCTAAAAAGCCGATAGAACCGATTGCACTAAGCGCACCGGCAGTTCCCACAGCGGCATAGATAAGACCGTTTACAAAGCGTGTTGTAGGGTTTGTCATAGAGGAAAAGAAAATAGCCTTAACACCGCTTTTTGCCATTTTCGCATTGGTTTCGCTGAAGCTTTTTTCAGCACGTTCCTCGTAGGAAAACGCCTTGACTACTTTCTGATTGCCTATCATCTCTTCTGCAATGCCGTTGAGCTTTCCACGGTGTTCAGACTGTTCCGTGAAAGCCTTTCTTGAAAGCTGTGTTATCTTTGCGGCAGTGAAAAGGGAAATCGGCGTAAGGACTACAACTATCAGGGCGATTTTTACGCTTATGGTCAGCATGAAAACCAGTGTGCCTAAAATGGTCACAACGCCGCTGAAAAGCTGTGTGAATCCCTGCAAAAGACCGTCTGATATGATTTCAATATCGTTTACAGCACGGCTTATCAGTTCGCCCTTTGAGTTTTTGTCAATATATTTCAGCGGTACGCTGTTTAACTTGTCAAAAAGGTCTGTTCTTATGTCACGGATAGTATTGTATGAAAGCCTGTTGGTGGCAAGAGCAGTCAGCCACTGGAAAAAGGTGCTGACAAGGACAGTTGCGGCAAGTACTGCGGCAAGCTTTAATAGTCCCTTGAAATCAACGTTACCCTCTCCCACAATAAGGTCAACGCCTTTTCCTATAAACACCGGAACGAACAGCGAAAGCAGTACCCCCACAAAGGAAAAGACGATTGCGGCGGCAAGATACATTTTATACGGCTTGACATAGCCTAATATTCTTTTTAATGTTTTAATCAAAGGGTTCACCTCATTTCATCTGACAGTTGTAGATTTCCTTGTATTCCTCACAGCTTTCAAGGAGCTGTTCGTTAGTGCCAAGACCAGCCATTTCGCCGTCGTCAAGAACGAGTATGGAATCGGCATTTTTAAGGGTTGTGGCACGCTGGGAAATCATTATCACGGCGGTATTTTTCAGATTTTCCGCAAGGGCTTTTCTAAGTGCAAAATCAGTTGCATAGTCAAGAGCGCTCATGCTGTCGTCAAGTATGACTATCGGCGGTTCTCCCACAAGGGCTCGTGCAATGGTCAGTCGCTGACGCTGTCCGCCGGAGAAGTTTTTGCCGCCCTGTGCAATGCGTGTATCAAGACCGTCCGGAAGCTTGCTGACAAAATCCCATGCCTGTGCGGTTTTCAGCGCCTTTATTATCTCTTCGTCTGTGGCGTCAGGCTTAGCCCAGCGCATATTTTCCCGGACAGTACCCGAAAACAGTGCGGCTTTCTGGGGAACAACGCCGATAGAACTGCGCAGAAATTCAAGGGAATATTCCTCAATATTGCTGCCGAAAATTTTCAGAGTACCCTCAGATATATTGTAAAAATGGGGAATAAGGTTTGCAAGAGTGGACTTGCCCGAACCAGTACCGCCGATTATACCCAGAGTTTCACCTCGTTTAAGGGTAAAGCTTATATTTTTTAAGGACTCCGCACCTGCCCCGGGGTAAGTGAAAGAGATGTTTTCGCATTCAACTGCCGGTGCACTGAAATCAAATTCAGTTTTTGTACCGCCGGAGAGAGTGGGTTCAGTTTCAAAGACTTCGTTTATACGTGAGGCAGAGGACGCCGCCTTGGTGAATATAACAATAAGGTTTGCCAGGACTACCAGTGCAAGGAGAATCTGTGTCATGTAGTTTACAAACGCCGTAATTTCGCCCTGTGACAGGTTTCCGGCGTCAACTCTTTTTCCTCCGAACCAGAGAATAGCAACAATGCTCAGATTCATTATCATGAAAGTTACCGGATTGAGAATTGCGGAAATCTTTCCGGCATTTATGGAATTTTCAGCAAGCTCATTGCTGGCGTCGTTAAACTCCTGCTTTTCCTTTTCCTGTTTTGAGAATGCACGGATAACTCTCACGCCCTCAAGATTTTCTCTTGTAAGGAGGGAAATGCGGTCGAGATTTTTCTGTATCTTTTTGTACATGGGCACTGTCTTTTTCATAATTGCAACGATTATAACAGCAATAACAGGGGCGGCGATAAGGAAGATAAGGGACAGCTTGAAGTCCAGCAGCATAGCCATAACAGCTGCACCGATAATAAGAAACGGTGCACGGACAGCAAGGCGTATAAACATATTCACGCTGTTCTGGGCGAGATTGGTGTCATTGACAAGACGTGTGGTGAGAGAGGACGTGCCGAACCTGTCAATTTCCGCATGAGAAAAGCGGTTTATGTGTCTGTATAAAGCGTCCCTTAGTTCCGTGCCAAAGCCGTATGCACATTTAGCGGCGAAAAACTGGCAGGTGAGAGCAAAGCCCAGTCCGCAGATACCCAGCAGAACCAGTACACCGGACATTTTCCAGACATAGGCTGAATCGTTGTTTTTAATGCCGACATCAATTATTTTTGCGGTTACAAGGGGAACGATAAGTTCAAATATCGCTTCAAGCAGTTTAAAAAAAGGACCTAAGACCAGTTCCTTTTTGTAGTTTTTCAGGAATCGCCTGAGTTTAAACATATAATTTAACACTCCTTCGCAGTTTGTCCTTATTATTTTACACCAATTTCTGAAATAATGCAATGCCGGGAAATAAAAAAACTGCCATACCGTCAGAAACGATACAGCAGTCCATGAAGATATAGTAAACGAAAAATATTTTTTGTTTACTATTTGCCGATATGCACGGAGCTTACGAAGTAAGCGGATGTGCAAGGCAATAAAATAATAATATTCTTACTTTGAAATAAGTGCGAGAGTATCTCTTGCGATAAGCAGTTCCTCGTTTGTAGGAATTACCCATACTTCAACCTTTGAATCAGGAGTTGAAATCTTTGTGAGAGTGCCTCTTACTGTCTTGTTGAGTTCATGGTCAATCTTGATGCCGAGGTAGTCAACATTTGTACATACGCCGTCTCTTACCTCCCATGAGTTTTCACCGATACCGCCTGTGAAGATAACAGCGTCAAGACCGTTCATAACAGCTGTGTAGGAACCGATAAACTTCTTAATCTCGTATCTTAACATATCAGCTGTAAGCTGTGCCTTTTCGTCGCCCTCGTGGATAGCGGCGTAAATCTCTCTGTTGTCTGATGAAACGTGGGAAACGCCCAGGAATCCGCACTGCTTGTTGAGGTAGTTGCTCATTTCGTCAGGATTCATGTTGAGTTTCTTTTCAAGATATGTAACAGCGGAAGCGTCGATAGCGCCGCATCTTGTGCCCATGATGATACCGTCAAGAGGAGTAAAGCCCATTGATGTATCAATTGACTTGCCGTTTTCGATAGCTGTAATTGAAGAACCGTTTCCGAGGTGGCATGAAACAACCTTTAAGTCCTTTAAGTCCTTACCCATAGCCTTTGCAAGAGCCATTGAAACGAACCTGTGTGAAGTACCGTGGAAACCATATTTTCTTACATGATACTTTTCGTAGTCCTCATAAGGAATACCGTACATATAAGCCTTAGGCGGCATTGTCTGGTGGAAAGCTGTGTCGAATACAACTGCCTGCGGAACTGACGGGTCGAAAACTTTCTTGCAGGCTCTGAGAGCAAGTGCGTGAGCGTGATTGTGAACAGGTGCAAGTTCTGCAAGTTCGTCTATCTTTTCGATTACTTCGTCTGTTACGAGAGTTGTTTCGCTGAATATTTCAGCACCCTGTACAATTCTGTGACCAACAGCTGAAATTTCTGACATACTCTTGATAACTGAAGCGTCACTGTTTAAGAGTGTATCAACAAGCTTTTCAAAAGCTTCTGTATGTGTAGGGAATGAGCAGTCCTCATTGAGGGTTCTTCCGTCGTGTGTTTTATGGGAAATATGACCGTCGATTCCGATTCTGTCGCAGTTTCCCTTTGCGATAACTTTTTCGTCATCCATATCAATCAGCTGATATTTAAGGGATGAACTTCCGGCATTAACAACTAAAATTAACATCAGTAAAAAACAACCTTTCTGAAAAAAATCTTATATAAGAATATTATATTACTTTTTTCGGGAAAAATCAAGGGCAATACTGCATAATTATTGCCGCATATCTGTGCAGTCAGATTTTTCGGCAGATTGCATAAAAAACCTGAAGCCATAGAGGTGTATGTCAAGAAAATTTTATGTGATATGACGGAAATCTGATATGCGGCTGCTGCCTTAAATCTGAAATTATTTCAGCAATAAATATCCAGCCATGAATCAAGTTCATCTTTATCATCAGGGCATAAGTCTTTCAGCTTGCTGAGATATATCTGAGCCTTTGCAAGTTTATTAATAGTACCAAGGCTGTGGAATACTGTCATATACAAATCATATTTATCATCATCTGACCAGTCACTGAATGATTCGTCTGATTCCAGTATTTCAGCTGTAACAGCAGCTTTTTCATACTGGTGAGTCAAAAGATACATCCAGTACATTTTTGAGAGTACAAAGGAATTGGCATCAGCTTCATAAGATTTTTCGTAAAGTTCAAGTGCCTTATCAAATCGAAACAGTTCTTTGAGAACGTCAGCTTTCAGACAAAGCAGATCTGCATTTGTTTCAGTTTTTAATGCTGCATTGACATATCCAAGAGCTTCTTCAGCAGGAGTATTTGCATCCATTATAAGTTCAACAAGTTCATCAACTGCTTTTTCTCCCTCATAAGTCTTTGAAAGCATTTCGTCTGTATACACTGTATTTATATACTCACAGCCGTTTCTGTCACATTCTGAGATGAACTCAAGAACAGACGGAACGAACTCATTTCTTGCATAGTCAGAATCAGCATACCATATAGCTGACTGTCCCATGCCCTTGCCCTGTCCGACTTTTGAAGCTCTGGGAATAATAAAATTACGCATATGTTCGGGGAGTAAAAAACAATCCTTAGCGTCTGCCACAATGTTATATTCAAGATCTTTTTCCGGATCAGGATAGAATCCAAATGTATTGCAGCTGAAATCATTTTTCACATACCTGTACACACGGGCATTTTTATACCATCCGACAATAACATTGTGTGCGTCGTCAGACCTTTTGGCAACCCAGACAACAAGTACGTCATCTGCGTATTCCTGTTTCGGGTCACAGCCGTCAATTCGTTCTATATTCAGATTATCACCATAGTGCATGAAATATCCGTAGCACTTTCCGTTATAGTCAAGGAAGTTATAAACTTCGCCGCCGTCATTGTATTCAGCAATGTACTTTCCGCCGTTAACAGGAACATCATTCACTGTTCCGCAATAATTCTTCATGTAAGCAATGTTGCAAAAAATAACCTTTTTCATAGTATACCTCTTTCCGCTGATATTCAGCTTGTTTTATTGTGATTTCATTATATTGCTCCCCAAATTAACTACTGAACTTTCTGCTTGCTCTAAAGCTGAAATCTTACGTCAGAAAAACTTGCAATACGCCAGTATTCCTGCGTTTTTCTTCCTTAGCTTTCAACTTTAGCCCTGCACATAAATTTTCAATAGTTAATTGGGGGAGCAATAACAGATATTTTTACACCGTGTGTGCGGTTACAGCACAAATTTATCTTATATCAGCAGCCGCTGAAGAAATATCAAACTTTCTGAAAGTTGAGTCAAGAAAGTGATTGTGTTCTGCAAAATCCGGGTATCTGTGTTCGTAGCTGTAAAACTCTCTGCTGTGATTTAAAATTGCAGTATGC
>JALEVO010000015.1 GCA_022788225.1 Oscillospiraceae bacterium
TTTGCGCAGAAATTCTCTTTTGCTCGCACCCTCGGATTTCATTTTCTTGTATAAATCCATAAGTTCAAGGTTTACTTCCTCGCCCTCACCCAGTATGAAAATATCAAAAAAGTCAGCAAGGGGTTCCGGATTGCAGACGCAGGGCCCTCCGGCAACAATTATATTCATAAGCTTGTCATCTCTCTCGGAGGCAAGCACCGGTATTCCCGCAAGGTCAAGCATATTCAGTACATTGGTGTAAGAAAGCTCATACTGCATTGTAAAACCGATAAAATCAAATTCACTTAGAGGGTCAAGGCTTTCCAGCGCATAAAGAGGAATCTGATTTTCACGCATAAGCTTTTCAAAATCAACACCCGGAGCAAACACACGCTCACACCAGTAGTCCACTCTCTTGTTTATGAGCGAGTACAGAATTTTCATTCCCAGATGAGACATACCTATGTCATAGGTGTCCGGAAAACAGAATGCAAAACGCACGCTTACATCTTCTCTTTTTTTAATAATGCTCCCCGGTTCACCGCCGATATATCTTGCCGGTTTCTGAACGGAAAGGAGCAGACTTTCAATTTTTTCTTTAAGCATATTTAAATATCCTTTTCTTATTGGTATATCTTATTTTACTATACTTTTTCAGAAAAATCAAGGAGTCAGACATAAAGTATGAAAGTTGACTGTATTGTCATTTTAATTTTTTTGCTTTTATCGCATAATATCCAAAAAAATACCACAAATTATGTCATAATTAGAAACAACTTGAAGATATAAAAAATCCCTTGCAATTTTATATTGAGCATGATATAATTAATAACAGTTATGAGATATCCGGTTTCGGAGTATTTCATAACAACGCATTTATACCCTTTTCAGGCGTATCCTGAAATTCGCTATATATCAGCTATTGCTAACTGTAAGCAATGCTGATTAACACATGATAAATCTGCAATAGCGTAAATATTGTAATTTATTTTATTATGTCGTCGGTTAGCAGGTATAAACTTGTGGTCTGAAATTATAGTGAACGCAAAAAAGATTTTTACGTTCACAATATTTGTTTATTTCTATCGCCTCGCACATCCGCTTACTTCGTTCGCTCCGTGCGTATCGGCTAATAGTAAACGAAAAATTTATTTTTCGTTTACTATATCTGCAAATTCAAAGGAGGATAATATGGTAGATTTTACACAATGGGAAGGATTTGAAGGCCGTATCTGGAAGGAAGAAGTCAACACCCGTGACTTTATCCAGAAGAACTACACCCCTTATGACGGCGATTCCTCATTTCTTGCTGGACCTACGGAAGCTACAGATAAGCTCTGGGGAAAACTTCAGGAACTTCAGAAAGAAGAACGTGCAAAAGGCGGCGTTCTTGATATGGACACTGAAATTGTTTCCACACTTACTTCACATAAGCCTGGTTATATCAGCGAAGAAGACCGTGACCTTGAAAAGGTTGTGGGCTTACAGACAGACAAGCCTCTCAAGAGAGCATTTATGCCTTTCGGCGGCATAAAAATGGCAGAAGACGCCTGCAGAACCAATGGCTATGAGCCGTCACCGGAGCTGCACAAGATTTTTACAGAATACAGCCGTACTCACAATCAGGGCGTTTTTGACGCATACACACCTGAAATGAAGAAGGCTCGTCACAATAAAATTATCACAGGTCTGCCGGACACATACGGCAGAGGACGTATTGTCGGAGATTACCGCCGTGTTGCACTTTACGGTATTGATTTCCTTATCGAAGAAAAGAAAAAGGATTTTGCAAACTGCGGCGACGGAACAATGACAGATGATGTAATCAGACTGCGTGAAGAGATTTCACTTCAGATCCGTGCATTAAACGGCATGAAGGAAATGGCGGCTTTATACGGCTATGATATTTCCAAGCCTGCGTCAAATGCAAGAGAGGCTGTACAGTGGCTCTACTTCGGCTATCTTGCTGCTATCAAGACTCAGAACGGTGCTGCAATGAGCGTGGGACGTGTTTCCACATTCCTCGACATCTACATTCAGAGAGATATCAACAAGGGTATCCTTACAGAGTCAGAGGCACAGGAACTTATCGACCACCTTGTAATGAAATTCAGAATGGTTAAGTTTGCCCGTATTCCTTCATACAATCAGCTGTTCTCAGGCGACCCTGTATGGGCAACTCTTGAAGTTGGCGGTATCGGCGTTGACGGTCGTTCAATGGTTACAAAAACTGACTTCCGTTTCCTCCATACTCTCGAAAATATGGGTCCTTCACCGGAACCGAACCTTACAGTCCTCTACTCATCAGCACTTCCGGAAAACTTCAAGCGTTACGCTGCTGAAATTTCTATTTCAACAAGTTCAGTACAATATGAAAACGACGACGTTATGAAGCCGGTATGGGGCGACGACTACTCAATCTGCTGCTGTGTATCTGCTACACAGACAGGTAAGGAAATGCAGTTCTTCGGTGCAAGAGCGAACCTTGCAAAGTGCTTGCTTTACGCTATCAACGGCGGTGTTGATGCCAAGACAAAGGAACAGGTGGGACCTGCTTACAAACCAATTACTTCTGAATATCTCGATTATAATGAAGTTATTGAAAAGTATGAAGTTATGATGGACTGGCTTGCAGGACTCTATGTAAATACTCTCAACCTTATCCAGTATATGCATGACAAGTATTACTACGAGGCTGCGGAAATGGCTCTTATTGATACCAATGTACGCCGTACATTTGCTACTGGTATTGCCGGATTCTCACACGTTGTTGACTCCCTCAGCGCTATCAAGTATGCAAACGTAAAGGTTGTAAGGGATCAGGATGGAATGGCTGTAAGCTATATTACAGAAGGTGACTTCCCGCGCTACGGCAACGACGACGACAGAGCAGACGACATTGCTCTCTGGCTGCTCAAGACATTCCTTGAAAAGATTCAGAAGCGTCATACCTACCGTGATTCAGAACCTACAACATCAATTCTGACAATCACTTCAAACGTTGTATACGGCAAGGCAACTGCAAATATGCCTGACGGACGCCGTGCAGGAGAACCGCTTTCACCTGGTGCAAACCCAAGCTATGGCGCAGAAAAGAACGGTCTGCTTGCGTCCCTCAACTCAGTTGCAAAGCTGCCTTACGAATGGGCGCTTGACGGTATTTCAAATACACAGACAATCAGTCCGGACGCTCTGGGACACACAGACGAAGAGAGAATTACAAATCTTGTTCAGGTTATGGACGGCTATTTCGACCAGGGTGCGCATCACCTTAACGTCAACGTATTCGGCACAGAAAAGCTCATCGACGCTATGGAACACCCTGAAAAGGAAGAATACGCAAACTTCACTATCCGAGTTTCCGGATATGCTGTTAAGTTTATCGACCTTACCAAGGAACAGCAGATGGACGTAATTTCACGTACCTGCCACAAGACACTGTAATATTATTTAGACACGTTTTATGCCGCTTCTGATACTTGCTGTCAGAAGCGGCTTTGCTTTTGGTGAAAGATTGACTTTTCGGGGCGGTAATGATATAATTAGCTGAAAGAGAAATCCGAATTCATGGCAACTATATGCGTAACCTATTGAGGGAAACCCTTTTGAAAAAGGGTTCTCCCTCAAACTCCCTTCCTAAAACTTTAACCTATTTTTTCTCATAGGGGCACAGCCCCTATGAGAAAAAATGAATCAAAAGTCTTTGGAAAGGGGT
>JALEVO010000038.1 GCA_022788225.1 Oscillospiraceae bacterium
AGGGGACGGAGATTACGACAACGACTCATGGATGCCGCCGGAATTACAGGATGTTTCAATAAAGCGCAGTGCATATTTTCTTACGGCTGACGACAAGGGAACTGATATAAAAGCTCAGACGGCAGCTGCTTTAGCGGTTAATGCAGTAAATTTCAGAGATTACGACAAGGATTTTTCAGATAAGTGTCTTGCTTATGCAAAGTCACTTTATGAATTTGCTGTATCTTCACCTTTAGGTACCGCTCCGTCAGATGGTTACTACACTTCATCAAGTTATTATGACGACCTTTCCTTTGCGGCACTATGGCTGTATATAAGCACAGGCGATTCGGTATATCTTGAAGATGCGGATAATTATCTGCAAAAAGCAGTATCAAACAATGACCATTTCGACTGGAATAATATGTGGGCGGCGGCACAGTGCCTATATGCCGAGGTGAAAAACGATACAGACAGCTGGAACACAGTAAAGACTGCTCTTGACAACTGCCGTACAAGATACAATACTCCCGGCGGATATGCTTATTTTTCCTACTGGGGTTCAGCACGTCATAACTGTAATGCACAGCTTACAGCTCTGATTTACAGCAAATATCAGGGAGATGAGGTTTATTCGGAGTGGGCAAAGGGACAGATGGAGTATATCATGGGCAATAATCCGTTAAACCGCTGTTATATTACGGGATTCAGTGAAAATTCTGCAAAATATCCCCACCACAGAGCCGCTTCAGGACTTGCAATCGACGTTGACACCAACACTCACAGGCACACACTTATAGGTGCTTTAGTTGGCGGACCTGATGGAAATGACAATCATAATGACAGCACCGGCGATTATGAACAGAATGAAGTTGCCCTTGACTACAATGCCGGATTTACAGGTGCTCTTGCTGGTCTTTATCACTTTTACGGTGAGGGACAGGAGATTGACAGGACTTTTTCCTTTGAGGAAGAGGTAAAGCCGGATGAGTATTATACTGTTGTCAAGCGTTCAGAGGACAGCAGTTCTGGCACAACACTCAGACTTTATCTGGGCTGTATAACCGGTATGCCGGAGCGTACAGAAAATGTTTCCATAAGATACTACTTTGATATAAGCGAACTGGAATCAGCTGATGATATATATTGCACTCTTGACTATGACGGAAGCGGAAATGTTACAATTTCAGATCCGATATGTGCTTATGACAGTGTGTATTATGTCGAACTGAAATGGAACGATTATTCAATACCTGTAGGGGCACCAAGAATTATTTTCACGGTAGGTTCAAAGTCTGGAATGTGGGACAGTGCAAATGATTTCAGCTTTAATGGACTTGGTTCAGATTTTGTAACGTCGCAGAATATACCGGTGTATGTTGACAGTATAATTTCAGGAGGAAGTGAACCGGTAAACTGAAAAAGTGTATATCAGAACATACAATGCCCCCATTTTGTTAGACTTTTTTGGTATGCTTATATTATTGCATTGTCTGACAAAAGGGGGGTATTTTATTTTTGGGGGGAGCATAATTCTAATTTTCGATATTTGATTTAAAATGGACTATTAAATAAAATTTATCATATATTCCACCTGTTATTGTGAGTTGAATTATATATTCAGAATCATACGCTTCATAAGGCACAAATCGAAAATATTAATAATTCCGTCATCACAGAGGTCACCAGCCTGCCAGTCTGTAAGTTCACCACTTCCGAGCAACCATTTCTGCATCATAACAAGGTCAGCAACATCAAACATTCCGTCAGCATTTACATCGCCGCTAATGGTTTTATCAGTTGATTCAACGGCAAATACTGTATAATTTACGCATCCGGCTGACTGGCCGTTTGTACCAAGTGTAACAACATCTCCTGACATTACATCAAGGCTGTAAAGTTTAAAGCCTGTGTTCTTGCTGTTCACAAATGAAATACCTGTATTCGCCCACTCATTGAGCCATGTCGGAATTGTTTCAACTCTGTCATCAACTGCCGCATATACTGTCATATCTGCACCTGCTGTGAAGTGTGCCAGATCTGATGTGAAATTCTTCGAGTCGCAGGCAGGTGTGATTGCTTCTGCACCGATAAGTACATCAGGAATTTCGGAATAGGTTACTTCCTTTTCACCGGTTCTGTCGTTATAAAGTAAATCACCGGATTCAAGCTTACTGTTGATACTCCAGTTTTTTGCATTTTCATAATCATTAACAACAAGATGCTTAAAAAGTCTGCCTTCAGCAGCAACTATCCATTTCTGGGAATCTGTACTATCACACTCCCATTGAATTACCAAAGCATTGTTCTCTTTTGAACCTGCCGCAACCCCAAGACAGGAGGCGTCGCCTGTTACCTTTGTGACAATGGTTAATGAACCGTCGTCATTGCGTACAAATTTAAAAAGTTCGGATTCGGAATCAGAGAATGCACCAAGTCGGAGGGAAGTACCGTTGCCGGTCATACCATCTTTTACAGAAAGGCAACTGGTTTTATCTTCCGTGTAAATTCTGTAGTAGCCCTCCGCAGCCGCTTCAAGTATAAATTTTGTTTCTTCACTTTTCTGAACAGAACCATCAAAATACAGACCGCTTCCCACATTGGAAATTGTATAGACATTATCTGTATTCATCTCAGCAGCTTCTTTTAATGTTCCTATAGGATCATTGCCAACCTCAATACTTCTGAAAGGGCAGTTATACTGTGTTTTTATCCAGTTGCTCATATCGCTGTCAGTGATATATTTCAGCTTATCAGCAGAATTAAAGCATCCGGAATAAGTGTTGCAAAAAGCTTTGATATCCGTGCCGTTTGTATTGTATGACTCAACAAGTGCATATCCATAACAATTAGCGGGAGTGAAAGGGGAGGTATTAAGATTATTGAAACTTACAGCTGAAACAGAACCCGCAGGAGAATCAGCCGCATATGAACCGCTTTCTGTAAATGAAATTGCTAAGTTTCTGTCCGGGTCAAGTTCATTGCCTGTATATCCCTCGAAGCGGCAGTTTTCATTGACAACCCTTGAGCCTTCACCACCGATTACCTGTGAAGATTTATTAGGGTTGCTGCTTCCGGTAACAGTGTGATAGTTATTGTAGTTATGGTCAAATCCGTTTGAATACTGCGGACATCTTCTTGAGCACTGCTCAAACTTATTGAACATGACTGAAGTATGCAGTCTGGAAGTATCTTTATTCTGTGAACCAAATGCAAATGTCCAGTAGCGGTTTGTCAGTGTATTATAGGAAACTGTGATATAGTCAGGATTATAGGTGTTATACTTACCGTCAGACCAGTTTTCAGCAGGAGTATTTATCCAGATGAATTTTCCGACTTCAACATCTCTGTTCTGGTCAAAAGTGGCACTGAAACTGTTGTGGTCAATCCAGAGATTGCGTACACCATAAAACTGCAGAAGAATGACTCCTGAACCTGTACTGTTAAGGGTTCTTGCGGTCAGATTAAGATTGCGGATAACGATATTGCTGCTGGGAAGGTCATCTTCACCCCAGAAATCATCATTACGAAGCTGACTGTCATAAATTGTAACTCCCGAATATGCCCCAACAATGGTTTTGTTATCACGGATACGCTGTTTTTCCTTGCTCTGATTAACAAGATCGAGGTCAGAAGTAACAACAACGGTTTTCGGTTCTGTGCTGTCAAGAGCAGCAATAAACTCACTGACAGTATCAGCATAGACCGTATCACCAAGAAGTCCGCCAATCGTTCCGGCTTTCATTTTACCATCTACAAGACTTGCAGCCGCAAAGCCTTCCAGTCCATCAAGGTCAAGACGAAATTTCTGAAATTCATCACCTGTATATTTGTCAACGGAAACGGAGTTGCTGTTTGTATTGAGAGTCAGTCCCACGCTGGAATCTGCGTTGCTGACAATCTTGTAGTAAAGATCAAAGCCGTCAAAATCCTGTTCAACAGCCTCAATTTTCCAGCGCTGATTATTACTGTCGGTATCTTTTTTCATGACAGCAAGACCGTTCTCACTGGTGATGAGATAACCTGTTTCCGAACTTACAATCTCATATACACCTTCGCTGATGTAGTTCAGATACCACTTTTCATTGTCAGTACCGTTCAGCGTCCACGAATTCAGGTAGGAGCCCTCTTCGTTGCTGTATATATTCAGATTGCGGTTGGTATCATTGACTGCAATACGGAATTCCTGTACCGGATATGTGAAATCAGCTGCTGTTACGGTAAGCTGTGAATCATCTGATACAATTTCTTTGATTGGAATAACGGAAAGACTCATTAACACAGCAGCAGTTATGCTTGTTATTTTTTTGAATAATTTCATGATATTCTCTCCTTCAGAATTAGTTTTATAAAACATAAATCAAATGCATTAAGACCAAAAACGGAACTGTGATTCATTTGAATGTAGTTATTGCACGGTTTGCAATAACTGCTAATGCTTCAGCTTCTTTATTTTAACAAATAAAGAACAATCGGTCAATAACATAAATGAACAGATTCGTGACACTTTTAAATTTGATTTTGCAAGAATCAGAATTCAAAAAGGCTATATTGACATGAAAGGTACAAATTGTACAAAAACGTTATAAAAAATGATTTTTTTGAATAAATTCTATTGAACATTTATCAAAAATATGCTGTTTATGAAACAAGTAATAAATTTATAGTCAAAAATTGCCACCTGTTTTTTTTGAGTATACCCACCAATAAAATCCCAATGGCAAAATGCGGGCAGAAAATAATTCAATATACAACAAAAACTCCCTCTGACTTAAAAATCAAAGGGAGCTTTATTTATTCGTTAAATAGCATATTTAAGCCGTTTTAAGCTTACTTCATAGCCTCTTCAACAGCAACTGCGCAAGCAACAGTAGCACCAACCATCGGGTTGTTGCCCATGTTATGACACTAAAATCAAGCCTTCCGAAAAGGTACGATTAATCCCGATTTTGCCCGTATTACGGGACTTTCCGGGAGTTTTGCCTCTTGTTCTTTTTTAATGTTTTTCAATTTGTTTTAATATTGTCTATTATGAAATGTGGTTATTTTGAGGAATTTTTTATTCTTAATTCGCCATTTATTTTTTCGATTTTACAGGTATGCTTTTTATAATCAGTATCAGGGTCAGTAGTATAATTAATTCCGACAAGAATTATTTCACCGCTGTAAGCTGACAGCTTTTCAGTATATTGCCTGTTCCTGATTTGTTCCAGTGCAATACTTGCATCCTGTTCTTTTTTGAGTTCAACAACTATTGCAGGAACATTTTCGTTCGGTCTTGGCAAAAATGCAATATCGGCATAGCCTTTTCCGGTTGGGAGTTCCCGAATAATCTCATACTGATTTCTTGCGGTATAAAACGCAAGTGTTACAACACAAGCAAGTGCATTTTCATCATTATACTTGATAATTGAAGTGTTTTCCTGATGAGTCTGCTCAACAATTCTTGCAACAGTTTCTTCGTCACCCGAAAGTGCTGCCTTTAAACATTCTTCTGACTGATTTATTGCATTAATGACACGCTCCCAGCCACCGTCTTTTATACTTCTGACAAACTCCTGCTGTACTTCCATATTCGGAATCCAACAGCTTTTTGTGTCAAAGTCATAAGTCAGATAACCGAGATGAATGAGGAGAGTGAGAACATCATCTGCATAGTGAAAGCTTGACATATCGTTCTGGAATGTACCAGTATCAAGAACAATCCGTTCGCCGGCAATCATTTTTTCGATTTTCTCTTTAAGTCCATCGAAATTGAGGTTTACAGGTGTCTTTAATGCGTTGTAGGTTTCTGTCTGAGACCAGTAATCAGTAAACCTTTTTCTTCGACACGCCTCAGTAACCGAGCGTGGGTTATATATTGCAATTCCGTCAACATTGTAACCATTGTACCATTTCCTGGTTTCGTTTATATCAATGTTATATCGTTGACAGAGTGCCTCAGTTTCTTCTTCAGTAAAGCCTGTGAACTCAGAGAACGGATAAGCGCCTTCCATTGAGTATTCAATAAACATATTAAGTGCCGAATGAACACCATACTTTTTTATTGGCAGAATACCTGTCATATATGCAAGTGCCACATACGGCTGACCTTTAAACAGTGCATAGAGATAGTCGAGGTATATTTTTTGTGCTGATTCATTATCTTTATAATACCTTAAAACGCAATCCCACTCGTCTATTATGAATATGAAGGGAATATTTGTTGAAGCAAATACTTTTCCAGCCGCCTTAGATAAATCAAGCCTTTTGTACCTTTCCAGTTCCGGATATTCAACTATAAACTCATCAAGAATTTCTTCTTCCATCTCTTCAATCATTTCTTCAACGCTTTTGGTTTTTACAAGAAATTTCTGCATATCGAAACTTATGACATTGTATTTGTTCAGATACTTTTCAAAGTTTTCAGTCTCAGATATTTTATACGGTGCAAAAAGCTCTTTTGAATCACATCCACGGCTGTAATAAGCATTCAGCATATATGCAGCCATTGACTTTCCGAAACGTCTTGGTCGGCTGATGCAAACATACTTATCGCTTGAGCAGATAACTTTATTCAACTCATTAATCAGCATTGTTTTGTCTATATATATTTCTGAATTTGTTGCTTCCTGAAACAATATGCTGTTCTGGTTTAAATAAATACCCATATTCGATACCTCCGTTCTATTTATAGTGTACCATTTTTTTGCTTTAAAATCAAGTGGTTTATGAAATGAATTTAATTTATAGTAAACGTCAAAAATAATTTGACATTTACTATAATAAATATTTTTAAAAGCCTCGCACATTCGCTCACTTTTGTTCGCTACGTGCGTATCGGCAAATAGTAAACTCCAAATATATTTGTCGTTTACTATAGTTTGTAAAATCTGAAATATCAGGAAAACTTTTGTAAATTGAGGTTCTGAATCTATCCAATCACCTTATCTCAGAACCCCCCCTTCCCGTATATGCAATATTATGTAAGTACCAGTGCATTACTACTAACCCTTTTCCTCAAATTCCTCAGCACCACGCAATGGAAAGTTTGAATAAAGATGTACAGTACACTGATAGCTTACAAGCCTTGCTCTTCCCACAGCCTGTTCAGACTCACTTTCAATCATCCAAAGCTGTATAGTTTGCAGCAAGCTATCTGAATAAGTCATGAGCTGGAAAGAAAAACCGTTTCTTTTGATTCTTCTGTTTGCCATAACATCGCCGGAAATCTTATTTTCAAGGAACATTCCCCATAGCTTGTACACATACTCTGGTCTGTGAAAGGTTCCTGTTACAGCGAGATTGTGACCCTGCAAATGGTTGAAACCGTGTGAAGCACCAAGATATACTTCACCTGTTTCTGCATACTCCTTAAAAGTTATTATGTCGCAGTCTTTGTGTTTTTCTCTTATGTCATACAGTACTTGCGGATTTCGGTTAAGGCAATCTCTGCTGTAGGTCATATCGTGGTGAAGTATAAGCTGTCCCATATTTTTCAGATGTCCGAGGTCGTCAAACCTGTTAAGCCTTTCATTAAAAACCTTTAGGTATATTTTTTCATCAGCTGTTGCCGAAAGTATATTACAATCACAACAGGGAAATGACCTGGCATATAAAAAGTACACGTTATCATCATTGCTTTTGCGGTAAAAACAGCGTGAATAAAGTGCATAATAGATATTTGACTCACACTTCTGGTTCATATAGCTGTTTATAACTGCTTTTTCACCTGTGTCAACAAGGTTCTTTAGTGGTTCAATAAAGCTGTAGCCATCGGTGCTTATGATTTCGGTTAGTTTTGTGTAAATGCTGCTTTGAATTGGCATTCCGCATTTCAGCTTATTCAACAACTGTGATATCTCTTTTACTGAAACTTTTTTAATCTGTATCATCTGCGGTAAAATATCTTCATCAATAATGACATTTCTTGACTCCAGATAATCCTGTTTCATGTTCAGAAGTCTTGCGTGAGTGGTAATAACCAGCTGACCTTTGAATTTCCTGATGTTATCAATCCTGCTGAGATAATCCTGTGCTGTGTCATTTCCGGATTCTCTGAGAATATAGTTTATTTGTGTATCATCGCCAATCTGATACAGAAAACGTATCCATGAGGCAGTTTCAGAGTCCATCTTATCAAGACAGTCTTCAATAACAGGTGTCTGTATAAAATCAATCCCCATATTACAGGCTTCATTTGCAATTGCTCTCATTAGCTTTACATTCGGCACAGCAACAACGGTTTGCTTGTCAGAATGCTTTACAGCGTTAAGATATGAGAAAGTTTTTCCGGAACCGGTTGGAGCTTTAATAACATTAATACCACCTGCTTTCAGGTTCTTTTCAAGAGCTTTTTTCAGGTTATCTCTCATGGTATTAATATCCTCATAAACTATTTCATCATCAACCTTGTAAATTTCCTTTCCTGCATTTTTAAGAGTGTAGCACATATTGGAACCATGAACACATTTGTCTGAATAAGGACAGTAGTTGTCACAGTTCTGAGCGTAGTGGCAGTTTTTAGCTGACCAGCTCATCTGTTCCAGTTTTCTTGATGTATCATTATATATATCAGCATATTTTTCAATGGTTTCAGCAAACAGCTTTTTACCGCCCTTTATATGAATAAGATTAAGCATAAGTCCAAACCATTCACTATGAGGAAGTCTTCTGCCATTAACAAAATCATAAAGCAGTTTACAGCGTTCGCAGTTTGAAAAATCGATTTTTATATTATAATTATTACCATTATTTTGCTCCGTAATTATATTCTTTTTTGAATCTGAAAAATATATATTATATGAATAAATTGAAGATTTATGGTCATTAACCATATTATTATATATGGTTACAGGCTGAATATCTTCATTTTCTTGTTTTTTTCTTAATTCTTCTTCCTCCTCCACTGAAAGTGGAGGGGGAGAAAAGACACCAGAATTGTTAATTACGGAGTTTAATTTTATGTAAAAAGAATTGTTTTTCAG
>JALEVO010000052.1 GCA_022788225.1 Oscillospiraceae bacterium
GTTTTATGTTATAATAGCATAGGAGAAATATAGTGAAAAACATTACGGAGTAATATAATGCGTGAATTTACAATAAATAAAAACGACAGCGGACAAAGACTTGATAAGTTTTTACAAAAAGCTGTCCCGAAACTTCCGAAATCGCTTTTGTATAAATACATCAGACTAAAGCGTATAAAGCTTAACGGCAAACGTTGTCAGAACGCTGATTTCCTGAAAGAAAATGATGTACTTTCACTTTATATAAACGATGAATTTTTTGATGCTGAAGAAAAGAGTACAGGCAGAGAAAAGGAACTGCTGAAAATAACCGCCGTTCCTCAGATAGTCTATGAAGATGAAAATATCATCATTGCCTATAAACCAATGGGTATGGACGTGCACAGGGGTTCGGAGATGACTAAAGATACCCTTGTTGACGCAATAGCCGCCTACCTTTACCGCAAAGGCGAATACCGCCCAGATGAGGAAAACTCTTTTTCTCCGGCGGTCTGCAACCGTCTTGACAGGAATACGACAGGTCTTGTAATTGCCGCAAAAAATGCCGCCGCACTGCGTGAGGTAAACGAAAATATAAGGGAAAGGCGCATATATAAAAAGTACCTGTGTATCTGCGCCGGTAATTTTTCCAGTCCGCACAGCACTGAAACGGCATATCACAAAAAAGGTCAGCATAATCTTGTTAATATAAGGAAGGACAAGGCGGAGGGGTACAAAAAAATTATAACTGAATATAAAGTGCTGAAAGAGAAAGATGGTCTTTCCCTTGTAGAAGTAAACCTTATTACCGGAAGAACTCACCAGATAAGAGCGCATCTTGCCTTTCTGGGCGCACCTATTCTCGGGGACGGCAAATACGGAAATGTTTCTTTAAATAAAAGGTGTGGAATTTTTCGTCAGCAGTTATGTGCATACTCTCTTGAATTTGATACGGAAAAAGACTCTCTTCTCGGATATCTGAGCGGAAAAACCTTTAATTCTCCGGAAACAGGGTTCGATAAAAAATATACAAATTGGTATTGATTTCGACTGGAAAATATGTTATAATTGATATGTTATTGCTTTGACAATAAAATTTTGCAATACCCACCTTTTAAATTAATTGGGAGGCAGACTTATGATTTGTGATCTTCACTGCCACACTACTATGTCAGACGGTTCGCTGGGAATCGAAGATGTAATAGTACAGGCAAAGCGAATGAATATAGACTTTCTGTCTATAACAGACCATGATACATTATCGTCCTTTTCAAGGGCTAAGATTCTTGGGGAACGCTATGGCGTAAAGATGATTCAGGGAGTTGAAATGTCCGCATGGGACAAGGTCAGAAAGCGTAAGGTACATATAATCTGCTATGCCCCTCAGAAGCCGGACAGGCTTGAGGGACTCTGCCTTAAATCATGCGAGATACGCAAAGCGTGTTCAAAGGAAATGATAGAAAAGGTAATGCAGCTTTATCCTATAACGCCGGAAAGCGTTTTAAAGCACTGCACTGCCAGCAAAAGCATCTACAAGTCCCACATTATGAGAGCGCTTATAGAATACGGCTATGCACTGGAATTTTATGGGGAGCTGGATAAAAAGCTGTTCTCTCCCGACGGGGGAATATGCCTTGTGGAGCGTGAATATCCCGACGTGAGATTCGTTCTGGATCTTATCCACACTGCAAGAGGCGTTGCCGTTATGGCACATCCGGCGCTTTATGATAATATTGACCTGCTCTGTGAACTTGCAGAGGAGAAAAAGCTGGACGGAGTTGAGGTATATCACCATTCCGCAGATGAGGAAAAGCAAAAGGAACTGCTTGACATTGCAAAAAAATATGATTTGATAGTAACCGGAGGTTCGGATTTCCACGGCCTATACAATGCCGTTCCGACCCATCTCGGCAGTTATACAACATCTAAGGAAAATCTTGACAGAATTATAAAGCTGTCTAATAAAAAGTAAGGGAAGCGAAAAATCAGATGGATATTATGGAATCTGCACTTAACAGGCACAGAGAATGGAAAGGCAAAATTGAAATTGTTTCAAGAACCACTGTGAACAACCGTGACGAACTGTCACATGCATACACACCGGGTGTTGCAAGACCGTGTCTTGAAATTGAAAAGAATCCTGAACTGTCCTATGAGCTGACAAGACGTCATAATCTTGTTGCTGTTATCACAGACGGAACTGCAGTTTTAGGACTGGGTGATATCGGTCCGGAGGCAGCAATGCCGGTTATGGAGGGCAAGTGTGCACTTTTCAAGGAGTTTGCAGATGTTGACGCATTTCCAATCTGTGTTGACTCAAAGGATACAGATGAAATCGTAAACACAATAAAGCTTATTTCAAAAAGCTTCGGCGGAATCAATCTTGAGGATATCTCCGCACCGAGATGCTTTGAAATCGAAAAGAGATTAAAGGAACTTGTTGACATTCCGGTTTTCCATGACGACCAGCACGGTACTGCAATTGTTGCAAGTGCCGCAATGATAAATGCCGCAAAGACTGCCGGAAAGAAAATTTCCGACATGACACTTGTAATAAACGGAGCAGGCGCAGCTGGAATTGCAATTGCAAAGCAGTTTATTACTCTTGGAATCGGCAATATTATAATGGTGGATATCAACGGAATTATCTGCGACGGTGACGAGTTTACAAATCCGTCACATTATGAGATTGCAAAGGTCACAAACAAAAACAAGATAAGAGGCGGACTTGCTGACGCTATGAAAAATGCTGACGCATTTATCGGCGTTTCAAAGCCGGGACTGGTTTCAGGGGATATGATAAAGTCAATGGCAGACAAGCCTATCGTATTCGCAATGGCAAATCCTACACCGGAAATCATGCCGGAGGACGCTAAGGCGGCAGGCGCTTTTGTTGTTGGAACTGGACGCAGCGACTATCCTAACCAGATAAACAATGTTGTGGCGTTCCCGGGGGTATTCAAGGGCGCTTTAGCTGTAAGAGCAAAGGATATAAACGAGGAAATGAAGCTTGCGGCGGCTTATGCTATAGCTGAAAGCGTTCCGGAGGACAAGCTTAATTCTGAAAATATTCTGCCTGACCCGTTTGACAGGGAAATACCAAAGGCAGTTGCAAGAGCAGTTGCGAAGGCGGCAATTGAATCCGGAATTGCAAGAAAAAAGGAGTTTGATATCTGATGAAAATTGCATATATACCAAAGGGCGTCTGCTCAAGGCAGATAAATATTGAGGTTGAGGACGGTATTGTAAAAAGCGTTGAGTATATCGGCGGCTGTAACGGAAACCTTAAAGGCATAGGATCTCTTGTAAAGGGCATGAAGGTTGAGGACGTTATTGAAAGGCTTGAAAATATAAAATGCGGCATGAAAAATACATCCTGTCCTGATCAGCTTGCAAAGGCTTTAAAAGAAAATTTCTGATATTTTAAGGCATACCGTTTTCCGGTATGCCTTAATACTAATCAATCTGATGAATGATTAGTATAAGATGTAAACAGGCAGAAAAATCTGCTGCGGGGGTGATTTTATAAAAAAAATAAAAAAACTCTTTAACAGAAATGTTCTTATAATATTAATGCTGCTTATTCAGGCATTATTTATTATTTCATTCCTTTTAAGCATATATGATGAAATGACTACAGTCGTTTACAGCGTTCAGACAGCTTTGTCTGTTGTCATAGTATGTTATGTTGTAAACAGATGTGACACTAATCCGGCATATAAAATCTTATGGACCATAATGATTCTTATTATACCGATTTTCGGAACGTTCATGTACATTTTTCTCCATGCACAGCTTGGAACAATGTTTTTTAAAAGCAAAAAAAATCAGCTTGTAAAGCTGACAAAACCGCTGATTCCGCAGGAGGAAAATGTAATGGACGAACTGAAGGAAGAGTCTGTTTATGTTTCACATCTTGCCCAGTATGTCAATGATTACGGCTGTTACCCGATATATAAGAATACTTATGTGGAATATTATAAAGTCGGCGAGGAAAAGTATGCTTCACTGCTCTGTGAACTTATGAAAGCAAAAAAGTACATTTTCATGGAGTATTTTATAATTGACCAAGGCGAGGTATGGGACACTGTTCTCGATATCCTTGTGAAAAAGGCAGAGGAGGGCGTTGAAGTAAGACTGCTTTATGACGGCATGGGCAGTCAGTTTATTCTGCCGACTCATTATAACCGCTATCTTGAAACAAAGGGTATCAAGTGCCGTGTTTTCAACGAGTTCAGACCGTTTCTGTCAACTGCCCAGAATAACCGTGACCATAGAAAAATCGTTGTTATTGATGGTGTTACGGCTTTTAACGGGGGCGTAAACCTTGCTGATGAATATATAAATGAAAAGGAGCGTTTCGGGCACTGGAAAGATACTGCCGTTATGCTCAAAGGCGAGGCTGTGTGGAGCTTTACTGTTATGTTTATTCAGATGTGGGAGCGAAAGACCCGCCAGCTTAGCAACTATGAAAAGTACAAGCCGGAAAAGTCTGACATCCTTATGCAGGCAGAAGGCTTTGTTCTGCCTTACGGTGACAGTCCGACTGACAATGAAAATGTTGGCAAGCTTTTATATCTTGATATTATCAATAAAGCCCGGGATTATGTTTATTTAACAACGCCTTATCTTATACCGGATAATGAACTGATAACTGCACTTGGATTTGCAGTCAAAAGCGGTG
Source organism: Oscillospiraceae bacterium (assembly GCA_022788225.1). GTDB lineage: Bacteria > Bacillota > Clostridia > Oscillospirales > Ruminococcaceae > Porcipelethomonas. The sequence goes on from JALEVO010000052.1 coordinate 4,664, forward strand.
TTGATGTAAGGATAATTGTACCTCATATTCCGGATAAATGGTATGCTAACTATGTTGGCTGGAGTTATTATAAAGAACTGATAATGCTTGGTGTTAAAATATATGAGTATATGCCCGGTTTTATTCATGCGAAAAACTTTCTTGCTGACGATGAGATTGCAACTGTCGGAACGGTAAATCTTGATTACAGAAGTTTGTATCTTCACTTTGAATGCGGTACATTTATGTATAAAGTACCGGCAATTTCAAAAATAAAGGCAGACTTTAAGGAAACTCTTGTCAAGTGCAGACGTATAACCCTGAAAGACTGCCAGCAAAGACCACTTATAAAACGAATAACAGGCGGACTGCTGCGAATGATAGCACCGCTTTTGTAAAAAGGAGAATGTAAAATGAGCGAATGTACACATGATTGTTCATCCTGCAGTCAGAGCTGTGGGGACAGAAAACCTGAAAGCCTGCTTGAAAAGCCACATGAGCAGAGCCATATTAAAAAGGTAATCGGAATTGTAAGCGGAAAGGGAGGCGTCGGAAAATCGATTGTTTCCTCAATACTCGCTGTAAATATGCAGAGAAAAAATTACAGCACAGCTGTCCTTGACGCTGATATCACAGGACCGTCCATTCCAAAGGCTTTCGGCATAAAGGAAAAGGCGGCAGGAAATGAAAGCGGTATTTTCCCGGCTGAAAGTGCTACGGGAATAAAAATCATGTCCGTAAATCTTATGCTGGAAAACGATACCGACCCGGTTATCTGGAGAGGACCTGTTATCGCAGGTGTCGTAAAGCAGTTCTGGACTGATGTTATGTGGGGCGATGTTGACTATATGTTTGTGGATATGCCTCCGGGAACAGGGGACGTTCCGCTGACTGTTTTCCAGTCTATACCGGTTGACGGAATTATTGTTGTAACATCTCCGCAGGACCTTGTTTCCATGATTGTTGCAAAGGCAGTCAAGATGGCGGAAATGATGAATATTCCGATTCTTGGCGTAGTTGAAAATATGAGCTATGCAGTTTGTCCTGACTGCGGAAAGAAAATTAATATTTTCGGTGAAAGCAAGCTTGAAAGCGTTGCCCAGGAGTATAAGCTTGAAATTCTCGGCAGACTGCCTATGGATTCACGTCTTGCTTCTGCCTGTGACAGGGGAGCAATTGAACTTTATGACGGTGACTGGCTTGATAAAGCAACAGAAAAAATTGAAAAGATATGATAAAAACAGCGGACGTCCTTAGCAGGGGCGTCCGTTTTACTGTTTATATTTCGTCAATGTAATTTTCCACAAAGTCGTTGAGAGAATTTACCGGAACAGATTTTTCTGAAATAATATCAAGTAATTTTTCTATTCCGTTTAAATCAGTCATAACATCATTTATGGAGCGGCTTCCGGAAATGTCTGACGCAGAAATGCCGTATGTATCTGCCAGACCGTTTTCCGACTGAACACTGTGCCTGTAAGAAAAATAGCAGACCCGTTTGTCGCAGCTTAAAGCTGAACTGATAATTTCGTATAACATAATTATGTACCTCCAGTTTTAATTTATAATTACATTATACCACAAAATTCGACATATTTTTTGCACCGTTTTCGCAAAATTCGACAAATAAGGTCAAAAGAAAAAATTACTGCGGGAAGTTGTCGAAAGTTTCCGCTGCCCTTTCAATAGCAATTTTTCCGAAAGTAATGTCAGTCAGCTTGTCTGTGAAAGGCTTTTCAAGTTCTGACTTTACATTCAGCGTTATGGTTACGTCATTGGCATATCCTGTGTCAAGCACCTTTATTTCGTAGTCGGGGAGTATATATGTGATTTTTCCGTAGAGGTCGTAGGGGACAGTGAGCTTTAAGGTTGTACAGCTGTACATTCTCAGAATTTCCGCCGCCTCAACTGCAAGTGCGGCACTGTGGGAATATGCTCTCACAAGACCGCCTCCGCCCAGAAGTATGCCGCCGAAATATCTTGTGACAACACAGCACACGTCAGTCAGACCATTTTTCTGCAAAACATCCAGCACTGGTATTCCGGCAGTACCCTGCGGTTCTCCGTCATCGGAATAGCGTGTGATATTGTCATTCTGGAGTATGTATGCATAAACGTTGTGCTTTGCTTTTCGGTGCTGTTCTTTGATACTGTTGATAAACGCAACAGCCTCATCATTGGTTTCAGCGGGGCAGATGTGACCTATAAATTCCGAACGTTTTTCGGTAAAGGAGCATTTGACAGGGGATTTAACAGTTATGTATTTCATAAGAATTTCTCCATAAAAAAAGGACGACCAGAGCCGTCCGTTTTTATTACTTGTCCATATTGAAACGCTTCTTGAATCTGTCAACACGTCCGCCTGTATCAACGAGCTTCTGTTTGCCTGTGTAGAATGGATGGCACTTTGAACAGATTTCAACCTTAATGTCCTTCTTTGTAGAACGAGTTTCAATTACGTTACCGCAGTGGCAAGTGATTGTAGTTTTTTCAAACTGTGGATGAATTCCCTCTTTCATGATTGTCACCTCTTTCGCTTAACAATTATGATTAACACAGCAGCCCATCAGTTACTTTAGACAGTAGTGCTATAGATAATTCACTAACTTTGATATTATAACATACTTTCCGGTAAAAATCAAGTACTTTTTTCACTTTTTCTGAAATTTTTTACCCTGAAAAGTATCTCTGCGCACAAATTCCTTGTCGATACCGCCCAGTACTGCCAGTTTGTCGGTACTCCATTTCGGGGCAACAAGGTATTTTTTGTCACCGTCGCCGGTAATGCGTTCAATAACCGTTTCCGGCGGCAGAGATTCCAGCTGGCTTACGACAACGGAAATGTAGTTCTCTTTCTCCATGGTTCTGACTTCGCCGTCAGCGTACATTTTTTCAAGGGGAGTATCTTTCAGAATGTGCAGCAGCTGTATTTTTATGGCGTTCGGACTAAGTTCTGCGGTTTTAACGGCAGTCTGTATCATCATTTCCTCCGTTTCTCCCGGCAGACCGTTAATAATGTGCAGACAGGTTCTGATGTTACGCTTTTTCAGTCTGTAAAAGCCGTTAAGGAATTCATTGTGGGTGTATCCGGTGTTCAGAATTTTCAGCGTACTGTCGTGAACAGTCTGCATACCAAGTTCAACTGTCAGGTCGGTTAGCTTTGAAAGTTCGCAGAGAAAATCAGCGGTTTCCTCTGAAATGCAGTCTGCACGGGTGCCGATTGAAATTCCGGTTATATCATTGTTTTTTGCCACCGGCAGATAAATTTCCCTTAGCCTGTCCACAGGTGCATAAGTGTTAGTATTTGCCTGAAAGTACGCAATAATTCCGGCGTCGGGGTATTTGCTGTGAATGCGTTCCGTTTCAGCTTTAAGCTGTATGGAAACGGAAATTTCCGGCGAACCGGTAAAATATCCGCTTCCACCACGGCAGAAAATACAGCCGCCTGTGCCCTTTGTACCGTCCTTGTTGGGACAGGTGAAACCTGCGTCTATGACAGCTTTGAAAATTTTTCTGCCGTACTTATGCCTGTTGTAATATGAGAGAGTGTGATAACGCTTGTTATCATCAGTATATTTAAAATCCATTATTTTTATATCCTTAACAAAAATTCAGCCGATAACGATAAACTGGCTGCTTGCATATCCAGTGAAGCCATTGTAGTTAACAACGTACCAGCCGTTTCCCACGTCACCGTACACCGTCACTTTTGCACCGTCCGGAATTGAACCGATAATCTGACCGCCCATTGATGGGTAGTCACGGACATTCAGATTAGAACCGCCTGCCGCAACAATTCCGGTGTAAACTGGACCTGCGGCAACGAATGGTATTCCAAAATAATCGCAGAGGGATTCCACAAGATTGGCTGCAATGCTTTCAAGATTGTTTTTCAGCCATGTAACGTCTTCAACATTGTCGTGATATCCTAACTCACAGAGGACAGCCGTTGCCTTTGTCTGTGTGACTTCGCCCAGACTTGTTGTGGGGACTGCTCTTGTTTTGTCTGGCAGGGGATAAATGTATTTGAGATTGTTGGCAATTATGGTTGCAAGGCGTTCACTGTCAAAGCTGGAGGGTGAAAAATAAATATCTATACCCCTCAGCTTTCCGGCAAGTTTTTCCGGTGCAGCGTTTGAATGGAGTGCAAGATGAACGTCGTAGTATGCGGCATTGGAGTCGGCTATTGCGCCGGTAACGTTTCTTGCGGGATCGTTTCTCACATAGGTTATTCCGCTTGACCGCAGATAAGGCTCCATTCTGTCTGCGAGCAGATTCATATATTCTTCTTCGTTTCCGCCTGTCACATACTGGTTCCATTCCTGTGTTGACGGACTTAAAAACACCTTTGGCATATATTTCTCCTTTCATTGTTGGCAAAATTCTATACATTATATCATAAAATCACAGATTTTTGATATAATTGCCCGATATGCAGGGAGCAAATCTATGATTTGCGTATCTGCAAGGGCATTAAAATAAATCATAATAAATGCTGTGCATTTATTATATCATAAAATCACAGATTTTTGATATAATCGCCCGATGTGCAGGGAGCAAATCCATGATTTGCGTATCTGCAAGGGCATTAGAATAAATTATAATAAATGCTTTGCATTTATTATAGTATATTGCCATAGGAGAAAATGGGTGACATTAAAACAGTACCTATATTTTACTATACCCAATTGAAATTGTCAACAAAAAAATCTGCACCTTTTCTAAGTAAAGGTGCAGAATATATTGGGATAGGTAAAAATTATTTAGCGTAAATCTGGTCATCATACTTGTAAAGTATGAGAGTAACGTTTAAATTGCCGTTTAAAGTTCTTATACTGTCGATGAACTTTTTCTGGTCAATGTCATTTTTCAGTTCAATACTGTAAACAAGGTCAAAGAGCGTTCCGAAATCAACTGTCTTAACTCTCTTTAAGCGCCAACCCTCTGTGTACTCGTCAAGAACCTTGTCAAAAAGTCCCTGATAGTTGAGGTTTTCCGGAACTGTGATTTTAAGGGTCATTGCGGAAGTATCAGGTGCACCGTATTTTGAAGCATTAAGCACAAGCATAACCGCACCGATTATAATGAGGAATGCGAAAGAGAAACCTATGTAACCCAGTCCGCAGCCTACTCCGGCAGCCATTGAGAAGAAGATATATGCAATATCCTTAGGGTCGCCCGGAACACTTCTGAATCTTACCAGTGAGAAAGCACCGGCAAGACCGAGAGCCTTGGAAGTATCGTTTATCAGCAGGATAATAAGTGAAACAATACCCGGCAGCATAACGAGAGTCAGGACATAGCCCTGCATATATCCCTCTTTTTTGTGTGTTACTTTGTAAAGAAGACTTACAAGAAATCCTATTACTATTGCAGAAACTACGCAGATTGAAAATGCAGCAAAAGTTGTTTCTGTTCCTACGATTGAATTAAAAATATCAGGCATAAATACTAACTCCTTTATCATTGTTTATTTTGTCGAGTACAAAGTGCTGATAAGCCTTGCCGTATTTGGAAAAGCTTGTCTTATAAATACCAAGTGCTGAAAGCTGTTCGCTGAGCCATATTGGTATTGAGTCACTGATTTTTATTTCCATAAGACGCTGGTCAGGACGTATGATCTGTCTGCCATAACATTCCTTGCTAAGAGAGAGGTCGTAGCGTCTGTCTGTCAGTGCTCTGTCAAATGTAAGACGGAAGTCCTTGTCATCCTTGCCGAAAAATGCCATTCTCTGATAGCTTATGTACTGTGCCGGAGCAATGTCATAAACCTGTCTGAAAAAGTCGATTTCATTGAGTACCTGATTTGTGATGTATTTGTCAGATTCAGGTCTTTTTCCAGTTGCAATGTAGGCTTCTGCTTCTGCAAGGGTCATTGTAACACGTCTTTTTGTTACGATACCGCCGATTTTTTTCTTGATTTCAAGAAAAACCTTATCCTCCGGGGAGGCAGGAGAATAGTAGCTTCTGAGGCGGAGCTTTTCCTTGTAATAAGGCTTTGAAAGGGATTCTCTGATAAGGAAACTGTCCTTCGTGTCATAATAGATATTGTAGATACCATATTCGTTTCCGTTTTTACAGTATTCATCAGGAATCATGTACTCTTCAAGTACATCAAGCAAGGCGTTGTATTGCTGCATGGAAAGCAGAAACTTGATTTCTTTTCTCTTAAAAGTATTAATTGCCATATCTTTCACCCGGATTAAATTAATCCGGATATTCCCCCTTTCGTGATTTTACTATATTATATAAAAAGTACCTTAAATTAATCTTAAAAATGTGTAAATTTTCAGAAAAAAAGGATGTCTATATAAGACGCCCAAAATTTATGATATTTGCCAGGTATTAAAGCTTTTTCTTTTCCTCTTCAAGAGCCTTTATCAGATCATCAATGGAATTGATATTGCTGGTCATTGATGACGATTTCTTGGCAGGTGCAGGTTTTCTGGCAGCTGGTCTGCTTTCAGCCGGTTTTGCAGACTGTGGTTTTACTGCCTGGAAAGTAGCTGTTTTTTCAGCCGCATTTTTATCAGAATGGTTATAAGCATTGCTGTTTTGCTGCATTTCCTGCTGACTTAATGCCGCCTTGATAGCCGCAAGCTTTTCGCTTACCACCGGATTTGAATCTTCCGGAACAAGAGTTGGCTTTCTGCTGACAGGCGCATTTGGCTTTTCATCAACTGCTGCCTTGAATTTTTCAACTGCCTCCTTAGGGGCGTTCTTCTGCGGTTTTCTGGCAGGTCTTCTTGGAGCTGCACCGGGTTTCTGACTGAAATTCTGAGCTATAGAGGATTTCTTTCTCTCAAAATCCTCTCCCGGATTCAGGTCTGATTCAGGATCAAAAAGAGGCGCTGATGATATAGGCTTGACCTGATGACCGTTGAAGCCCTTGAATTCTTCGTCATCATCGTCATCATCATAGTCTGGTGATGTGTCCTCTTCGTTGTCGGACTTTCTGATGGAAATTATTTTAATGATGAGTATTGCAAGTATTACAAAGCAAGGCAGAAGCATACCCAGTATGATACCGGTAATACTGCTTAAAAACGATATAAGAACGCCTAAATTATGGCTTTCCGTGGTACACTTTGCAATTACATTTTCTTTTGAAATTTCAAGTGTATTATCCGGTGCTGTGTCCGGTGAAACGTGGTAGACTGTACTGTCAGTGTTATGTACAACCTCTCTTATTCTCATAACATTTTCACGTTTCCCGTTTTTAAAGAGAATAACGTTGCCCTCGATCAGAACGGCTATACCGTCCTCGTCAGCAATAACAGCTGAGCCTTTATCAATTTCAGGGTCCATATCGGCAGTGTCCATTATATATATATACTTGCCGAAGAGCTTTCCTGATACGCCGTCAGAGCTGAACATATAGCTTATGCTGAAAGTGAAGATAACAGATAAAGCCATAATGATTGTCAGTATAACAACGAATACAGAAATGCCGAGTCTTTTGTTCTTTGCCATATTTTATTCCTCCAGAATATATTCTTATAATTATAGCGTAATCTTTTGATTATGCTATAATTGTCCGTTATGCAGGGAGCAAATCTCTGATTTACGTATCTGCAAGGGCATTAAAATAAATCATAATAAATGCTGTGCATTTATTATAGCATATTCTTTCTTAAAATACAATTTAATTTTTGCGATTTTTAAAAAAATTCTGTGAAAAATTTTTCTGAAGGGCAATATCAGAAAACTGTGTTGAAAAAACAGTCAGAGTATTGTATAATAATCAGTGAAAGGAGATTCATTATGAATATAAAGGGTATTATTTTTGATATGGACGGTCTTATGCTTGACACGGAAAAGCTGCTGACACGTTTCTGGATAAAAGCGGCAGGGGAATACGGCTTTGACATGAAAATGGAGCATGTTCTTGGAATACGCAGTCTTGCGGCAAAATATGCTATACCAAAGCTTCAGAGTATTTTCGGTGAGGATTTTGACTACAGGGCAATACGTTCAAGGCGCATTGAACTTATGAATGATTACATAAAAGAAAACGGCATTGAAAAGAAAAAAGGTCTTGATGAACTGCTTGAATTTCTCAAGGGGAAATTTTCCATTTCCGTTGCTACTGCGACTGACTATGAAAGAACGGAGATGTATCTGAAAAAAGTTGGTGTTTTTGACTATTTTGATAAAATAATCTGCGGACCAATGGTTGAAAACGGAAAGCCTGCGCCGGACATTTACCTGAAAGCCGCAGAGGAACTTGGACTTCCGCCGGAAGAATGTGTCGCTCTGGAGGACTCTCCCAATGGTATACTTTCAGCTTACCGTGCAGGCTGTAAACCCATAATGGTTCCTGACCTGTCACAGCCGGATGAAGAAACGGCGTCTATGCTTTACGCAAAAGCAGACAGTCTTTCTGATGTGATAGACATTTTAAGCAGTCGCAAATAACTTTATTTAACAAACAAGCGTCCCCGGTAAATTCGGGGACGCTTTAAATATAAGAGGTATAAAATTATGAGGTGTAAATCAAACCATAAAGAGAAGGTCAGTATATGTCGGGAATGGCCATTTCTTTTCAGGAATACACATTTCAAGCTCATCAGCAACTGCACGGAGGCTCTGCATATCAGCAAAAATTTCATCTCTGTAGTATCTTGCAAGCTTGAGAGCATCATCTTCGTAGTCCTTGGAGGCAATTCTCTTTTCGTCAAGAGTATCAATTGCTTTGCTGAGTGCTACAGTAAGTCCGGAAAGCTTGTTGGCAATTGAAACTTCAAGTGCAGCGTCAACACCAGCAGACTTCATGGATGCAACTGTGTCGCATACTTCCTTTGTATATTCGATAGCAGTCGGAAGAATGGACTTCTTTGCCATGTCGAGCATTGTGAGTGCTTCAATGTTGATTACCTTGCTGTAATTTTCAAGGAGAATTTCCATTCTTGAAGTGATTTCAGTCTTTGAGTAAACCTTGAACTTTTCAAACATAGCAACATACTTTTCATCAACATAGTGAGGAAGTGCATCAACTGTTGAAACAAGGTTCGGCAGACCTCTCTTTTCAGCTTCAGCAATCCATTCATCTGAATAACCGTTGCCGTTGAAGATAACTCTCTTGTGCTCCTTGATAGTCTTTTTAAGGAGTGCCTTGAGAGCAGACTTGAAGTCGTCAGCTTTTTCAAGTTCATCAGCAAATTCACTGAGTACCTGTGCAACGATAGTATTCATCATAACGTTTGTACAGGAAATTGAATCAGCAGAACCAAGCATTCTAAATTCAAACTTGTTTCCTGTGAATGCGAAAGGTGAAGTTCTGTTTCTGTCTGTTGCGTCCTTCGGGAAGTTAGGAAGTGCGTCAACGCCAATTTCAAATGTCTTATCGGAATTTTCTGCTACAGCAGTATCGTTTTCGATTGCGTCAAGAACACTCTGGAGCTCGTCACCGACAAACATTGAAATGATAGCCGGAGGAGCCTCGTTTGCACCAAGTCTGTGGTCATTTCCGGCAGATGCAGCGGAAATTCTCAGCAGCGGTGCATATTCGTCAACGCCCTTGATAATAGCGCAGAGGAATGTTAAAAACTGCATATTCTCCATTGGTGTATCGCCCGGGTCAAGAAGGTTCTGACCGTCGTTTGAAGAAATTGACCAGTTGTTGTGCTTACCTGAACCGTTAACGCCTGCAAACGGCTTTTCGTGAAGCAGACAAACAAGACCGTGCTTTAATGCAGTCTTCTTCATAATCTCCATTGTAAGCTGATTGTGGTCAGCGGCAATATTTGATGTAGTAAATATAGGTGCAAGCTCATGCTGTGCAGGAGCAACTTCGTTATGCTTTGTCTTTGCGTAAATGCCAAGCTTCCAGAGTTCGCAGTCAAGATCTTTCATGAAGTCGGATACTCTCTGCTTGATGTTTCCGAAGTAGTGGTCTTCAAGTTCCTGACCCTTTGGAGCCATTGCGCCGAAAAGTGTTCTGCCTGTAAGGATAAGGTCCTTTCTCTGATCGTAGTACTTTTTGTCAACAAGGAAGTATTCCTGCTCAGGACCTACTGTTGTAGTAACTCTTGTAGCTGTTGTGTTGCCGAAAAGTCTGAGGATTCTCAGTGCCTGTTCGTTTACAACTTCCATTGAACGGAGAAGAGGAGTCTTTTTATCAAGAATTTCTCCTGTGTATGAGCAGAATGCTGTAGGGATATATAATGTATTGTCCTTAACGAAAGCGTTGGATGTCGGGTCCCATGCTGTATAGCCCCTTGCCTCGAATGTTGCTCTCAGTCCGCCGGACGGGAATGAGGAAGCGTCAGGCTCACCTTTTACAAGTTCCTTGCCTGAAAATTCGAGAATTACGTTGCCGTCCTCTGTAGGAGTAATAAAAGCGTCATGCTTTTCAGCTGTGATACCAGTCATAGGCTGGAACCAGTGTGTATAATGAGTAGCACCTTTTTCAATTGCCCAGTCCTTCATTGCATTTGCAACAACGTTGGCAACATCATCATCAAGCGGTACTCCCATTTTCTTTGTTTTGATTACTGATTTGTAAATATTCTTCGGGAGCCTTGCTCTCATCACCGTATCGCTGAATACATTACAGCCAAAATAATCTGCCACTGTCTGAACTTCTGACATAAAAAATCCTCCTTTAAAATAAAAAACGTTCCAACAGCAGAAAATTTTAATATCCAGCTGTTGAAACGCCATTGTTTCAATAAATTTAATTTATGTTTATATGATACACCTTTTTTTCGAAATTGTCAATAGTAATATTTATATTTGTAACCAATGTACAATTTGAACTCACTATTATAGCTGATTTTATTCAAATTTATTTAAAATACAGCAAAAAAATACTTAATTCCACATATTTCTGTTTACAACCGGTTTAAAATGTGTTATTATTATAGAAGTAAGATTAAAAGAAAGGAAAGTTTGTTTCTAATGAGCTATAATAAAAGAAAACGCCGTCGTGTAAGATATGACAGGATTGTCGGAGTTGCAGCAGTATTTATTGTTCTGCTTATTCTGCTTGTTTCATGCTGCAAGTCCTGCGGAAATGACGACAAAAACAAGGCAGATGAATCCTCTGTTATTCCGACATCTTCAAAGGAAGACAAGGACAATGAAAAGTCTGACAGCGAAAACAGCGGTGATGACAATACCGGTGATTCCGTTCCTGACGATACTGAAACTATATATACTTCAGTAAGTGCAATGCCGAATGAAATTTATTCGGGTGATCTGATACTGGTCAACAAGGAACATGAATATTCATTCCCGGCGTCTGACGAAGAATCGGGTATTACTCCGATTTACGAAATGGCGTCTGACAGCTACCAGTTCAGGGATTATGAGATAAGCCTTGCTTCAAAGACAATTTCCGCCCTGAACACTATGATGGACGCATATTATGCGAAAAACGGAAATACCGATATAATGGTAATTTCCGGCTACCGTACAAAGGAAGAACAGGACGAAATGACTGACACTGACATAAAGGGCGGATATTCCGAGTACCATACCGGACTTAATTTCGACCTTGGCATATTCCCGGAGGGAGAAAATTCTTACTACTATACTCCGGACGGAAGTTATGCATGGATAAATGACAACTGTGCAAATTACGGATTTATTCTCAGGTATCCTGAAGGCAAGGAAGGCAGTACCGGAATGGATTCAAGCACATACAAGTTCAGATATGTAGGCGTTCCTCATGCACTTTACATGAAAGAGAACGATCTGTGTCTTGAAGAATATATCAGTGAACTGAAAAACTATACCAGTGATGGTGAACACCTTAAAGTTTCCGGAACAGAAAACAAGTATGAAATGTACTATGTTCCTGCTGACCCGTCAGCAAATACTGATATTCCTGTTCCGGCAGATAAAAAGTATACTATCTCCGGAAATAATGTAGACGGATTTATTGTTACTGTTGAAAATTAAAATTCAGTCCATAGCCTCCTGTGTTAAAAAACATGGGAGGTTTATTCATGCAATTTTTCATGCTTTTTACAGTATAATTCAAGACTTTTGTGTAATTTTAATATAGAAAGATACATTTCATTGTATAATGTGTAGAAAAAAGTGTAACACTATATAATCTGTATTGACAATTCACATAAAGCATGGTATACTGTATACAAGAAAAGAGAATATATTGTTAACATTTATTGGAGTGTTACCGAAAGGGCATAACCAACTTTTTACACGGGCTTTCTATAGTATTACTGTGTGTAAAGGTTGGCTTTTTTTATACCTATAGGAGAGAGAATATGAAGGTAATCAAAGCCATCAACAACAATAACTTATGCGTACTTGACGATAACGGAAAAGAACAGATAGTTTCCGGAAAAGGAATCGGATTCGGTAAGAAATACGGTGATACAGTTGACCAGTCACAGGTTCAGAAAACCTACCTTATAACCGATTCCGAACTGCAAAAGAAAATGATTACCATGCTCAAAGAAATTCCGGAAGAATATATGTCATTTGCGAATGATATGGTTGACCATATAAAAAGCGTCTGTCCGGCAGGACTTAACGAATCGCTGCTTGTTACGTTAAGCGACCATATAGCTTTTGCAATTGAGCGAAAGAAAAAGGGGATTGAATTTACAAATCCGCTTATCGATTCTATCAGGGAATGTTATCCGCAGGAACTCAGCCTTGGCGAATACTGCGTCAGTCAGCTGCACGAAAGACTTGGAATCGACATGACAAATGACGAAGTCGGATTTATTGCAATGCATATTATCAACGCAAGGTTAGATACTAAAATAAGTGATGTCTACGACATTACAAAAATGATTAACGGGTGTGTTGAAATATCAGAATATTATTATAAAGATAAATTTG
>JALEVO010000086.1 GCA_022788225.1 Oscillospiraceae bacterium
GATACCGGTACACCTTTTCCGTGCTTATAATCAATGACAGTAAGCACATCATCGGCAACAATAACGCAGTCGCCTGTACCGAATCCACCCGGAACATATTTACTGAAATCAAGACGCTGCTCCACCATGACAACCGGTGAATCATACTTTGCTATCTGCTCGGCAATATACTGAGCATAGCTTTCTGTACAGTCTTCCATTTCTGAATCATAGAAATCAAGGCTTTCTGTCGGGTTATTTGCCTCAATACCGAGAAGTTTATTAACCTTGTATTCCGCCAGTTCATGGGCGCAGGTGCCTTCACGGGCATATTCCGATGTCGTATCGGGAAGTTCTGCATTCAGTTTAGCTGACGGCGGACAACTCAGCCAGCGTTTGCTTGCTGACGCTGAAAGAATGGCGTGATTTCTTGTGCTGTGCTTAACTGCCAAGGCTTTCAGCCTCCTTCATAAGTGCAGCGTATTCAGTTTCGGCAATGCCGGATAGCTTTTCTGCACCGTGTTTCATCAGAAGCTGCTTTACCTCTTCCGTAAAGCCTTCACGGGATTTGTTTGCAAGTATGGCTCTGACTTTAGTAAGGGTGACTCCTTTTTCAACTGTTGGTGGTTCAGATGATTCTGACTGTTCTTCCACAGGCGGATAAATCTGTGTGAATGTTTCCAGTTCTGCTTTTGACGCACTCTCAGCCCATTCTGTTGCAATCGTAACAAAATCACCGAGTGCAGAAAGAACTTCTAACAGGGTTTTCATGTTTTTACACTCCTTTGCTGTGAAAACAAAAGAGCCTGATCTGACAATAGGAAACTAAGGCTATCTCACGAACGACAAACAAATTTAAAGTGTCCTTGTGTTGTGAGATAACCATTTGCCCTATTGCAAATCAGGCAATTTGTTTTCTGTTTTTTGTAGTTCTCCTGACTACATTGTCATTTTAACACGATTTGAAAGGGATTACGATGACAAAACCGTGTCACCCTAAATATACATTTTTCGCCCTTTTATGCATAAAATCATGTATATTTTTATTTAATCTGTATATCAAACAATACTTGGTTTTTTATAAATGTAGCACAATGCACAAAAATAGGGTGACACACTTTTGTCACCCTTTTTGCAAAAAAAATAACGGCTGGTTTTTCACCAACCGTTTATACTACGCCTCGGCAGCAAGCAAATCTTCTTTTAAAGGCGCAAAGCCACGCTGTTCCAGTATTTCATTCCATTGATATATGGTTTCACGATACATTGTACGGAGCATTACCTTATAGCAAAGCTGCTCTGGTACGCTGATATCAAAATTTCTGTCTGCTTTTTGCAAAAGATCGTCACTCAGTTCCGGCAAGAGATTCATTCCGACTGAAACTGCAACAATGCTTTCCAGTGACGGCATTTTTTTCGTGCAGTTACGCATTCTTGAAATGGTTCTTGTACTCAGCAGGGAACGCTCCGAAAGTGATTCTTTTGTCATTGCAAGGTTGTGCATATGATACACCACCGTTTCTGAGAATTTTTCAGGCATATCCGTTACAATTTTCTGAACTGCAAGTGCTTCTGATACTGCGTCCGGATATTCTTCCTTGTACAAATACGACAGTTCACCACGTTTGGTATTACTGTTGAGAATACCGGGAATATATTCATAATTCTGCCGTTCATGGCGTATCGTGAACAACAGACAGCATTCTTCCATGTGAGTTCTGGCATATGGAGACAAACAGGGCTGACCGTTTCTGTACCAGATGTATTTGTCATTGTTCCGGCACAGATGACCTTCCACATAAATGTATGCCCCTTTTTCCAGAACCTTGCGGAATTCCTCATTCCGGATATATTCTTCTGTGATTTTTTCAAAGTCTATTGTATATGTCTGGTTGTAATGCACATTTTTTCCGACCAGATATCCTGGGACAGGTTTTCCGTTTGCAAAATGACCGATACCTCTTGCCTTGTCATATCCAAGCTCCACCAGACGGTTTCTTGCCGTTTCCTTTGATACTCCATAAAATTCTGCAAGGTCTGATGTTACATGCTCCATTGCAATTGACTCAGGCATTTTTTCATACTTCCGGAATAGTTCTTCCGCTTTTGTGGTAGTCTGATTCAGAGGCATACGCACTCTCGGCGTCATATGCACCGCCTGATATTCAATCCAGCAAAGGGGGTCATCTTCGGATTTACCCACTGCCATATCTTCAAATTCAGGAGTATTTTCCTGCAGAAAAGAGTGGTACATACTTTGCGTATAGTAAAAGAAATAATGCTCATATGCGTGAATGCATTCGTGTACCACGGTGTCGTCCGGATTCCTGTTTCGGTTTTTATGGGCAGTCATATCAATTAAAATAGTTTTTGCCGGAACAGTGGAACGTTGGGGAGTGCCGCCTTTGTAATGCGTGATAACGGTATCCTCAAAATAAATACTGCCCAGTCTTGAATCATCAGGGGAGAGCCTTGCAGTTTTCACCTGAAATCCCATGTTTTCTGCAAGCTGTCTGACATTCAATTTCATGGGAGATTCCAGCGCTTCCGGGTAATATTTGTTCAACATGGCTTCTGCCTCGGCGTCCAGATTTCGTTTGGTAAGGTATGGAACAAGATAATCGGACAGTCCGCCCTCCTGGGGTATATCGTTCTTTTGATAAATATGTACCGATTCAAAAAAGTCTGACTTATCACAGACATGGAAAGTTCCCTTTACCCGATACCATTGTCTGATTTTTGCGGCTGTGCCATGGGTATAGTGTACTGTAAAACTGGTAATGACAATAGTATCTATCCGAAAGGAAACGTCATTTATTCTGTGCATATAAACCCGGTGTATCTGTGTATCATTCAG
>JALEVO010000055.1 GCA_022788225.1 Oscillospiraceae bacterium
CGATACAGTCCATTTTTTAGCAATCTCATATGTTGCCAGATACAAAGCCTTCAAAAGGGCAGTATTATTCGGAAATATGCTTTTGTGCTTGTTCAGACGGAGGTAACCGCTGTTCAGTCTTTCGATTGCATTCGTGGTATAAATTACCCTCCTGACCTGAGCTGAAAATTTGAAAATCGGCGAGAGTACATCCCAGTTCTTGTGCCAGCTTTTTATAGCATTTGAATAATGGGAATACTTCTTAATCCGGATAATATAGATTTTCAGGAGGCATTGAACTCCGAAATATATGTTGATAAAACAGAACACATAGCACACACCAATAAAGTTTTACGCACTGAACAGAAGTATCTCTGCATAAGCCGTCCCCGTCGTTTCGGAAAATCAATGGCAGCAAATATGCTTGTGGCTTACTACAGCCGTGGCTGTGATTCAAAAGAAATGTTCAGCAGTTATAAAATCGCTAAAGCCGGAAAAGGCTTTGCAGGTCTGGTATTCAAGCCAAGGAGAAACTGTCACTCTCCTGCACTTTGTTGAGTTTAAATATGATGGTTCAGCTGAAGGAGCAATTGAGCAGATAAAAAATAAGCAGTATACCGACTGTCTGAATGATTATTATGGTGATATTCTGCTTGTCGGTATCAATTATGATAAGGAATCAATAAAGCATTCCTGCAAAATTGAAAAGCTAAAAAAATAATGTTGCCATGTTTCCAAATTTCGTTTCCGTTATTGTGTGAAAACTTTTGTAAATGTGCAATATCATTTTTTATCTTCATTCTGATGAATAAGCACCTTTTTAGTCAGCAGTCTAAATCAGCATCTGTAATTTTAGGCTCTTCTTCCGCCCTGCATTACGCAGGGCGGCATACCATATACGATCCATCATGCTCTTATCATTTTCGTTTGCGACAAATATTAAATTAAGAATTATAGTACTCAAAAACGGCATCGGTATTTCTTTATGCCAAGGACAGCAAAAAATCATAATGACACTTTTAACAAATCGCCGGCGGATCGCTCTGCCGGCGTTTTTTTCTGTAATTCCCCGACTTTACAAATCATTTTTTATAATTCTCAGATATCCGCACATACTACTAAAAAACATTCTGAAACGGAGAAAGCTATGAAAAGAGAGCAATGGTCATCAAATTTCGGGTTTCTTATGGCGGCAGCGGGTTCAGCAGTCGGACTGGGAAACCTCTGGAAGTTTCCTTATGTAGTCGGCATGAACGGTGGAGGAATCTTCCTTATTATATATATAGTCCTGCTTATCCTGCTGGGTGCCCCTATACTTATGGCAGAAATGTCCATAGGCAGACATACACGTCTTAACGCCATCGGCGCCTGTCAGCAGCTGAATAAAAACTGGGGTTTTGTAGGATTCGCCGGAATTTTCGGAGCATTCATTATACTCTGCTATTACGGTGTAATCGGCGGCTGGGTCATGAAATACCTGTTCACATATATCTTCACATCAGGCATAGATGAGCCGGACAAATATTTTCAAAGCTTTTCATCGTCCCCGGCAGAACCGATTTTCTGGCAGCTGCTTTTCTGTGCAGTCAGCATTATAATTGTAATAAGAGGCATATCAAACGGCATTGAAAAAATCAGCAAGATATTTCTGCCTCTGCTTGCGGCATTTATAATCATTATTGCCTTAAACTCAGTTTCACTGCCCAATGCGGCTGAAGGAGTAAAGTTCTTCCTTGTTCCCGACACTTCCCATATAAACAGCTTTGGGGACTTTTTCAATATCGTGCTCAGTGCTATGGGACAGGTGTTTTTCAGTCTAAGTCTTGGAATGGGTACGCTGATAACCTACGGCAGCTATTTAAGCCGTGATTCGTCGATACAGAAAAACGCATTTTATATTCCTCTGTTTGACCTTATAATAGCGGTACTCGCCTGCTTTGCAATTCTTCCGGCAGTTTTCGCTTTCGGACTTGAACCATCGGGCGGTTCGGGACTGATTTTTAAGACTCTTCCCTATGTTTTCAGCAGCATGAAATTCGGCAGGATATGTGCAGTTATATTTTTTGCACTTGTCTTTTTTGCCGCAGTCACCTCCTCGATTTCTCTTGTAGAGGTCATAGCATCATATTTTATTGACAGCCGGAAGTGGTCAAGACCAAAGGCGTGTATCATACCCGGAATAATTTTCGCCGGTGTAGGCGTCATAGCCTCGCTTTCCTTCGGAATACTCGGCAATGTAAAAATCATGGGAGAAACCATATTCGATTTTCTGACTATTCTCTCCGACAAGATTTTAATGCCCATAGGCGGATTCTTTATGTGTATTCTGACAGGTTATATCTGGGGAATGCCGGAGATGTTCAATGAAATGTCATCAGGCGGCAGGTATAAGATATATTTCAGAAAAACCATTTCATTCCTTATCAGATTTTTAGCTCCTGCCATGATTCTTATTATTTTTATTACTTCTTTCATTTAAGCAGAAAAAACATTAAAAAACTATTCCATTTTTGCAGAAAATGATGTATAATAGAATTGTACTATATCAACGGAAAAGCTGTCTTAATCATTATGCAATGACAGATTCTGAATGTAACAGGAGTTGTTAATGAAAATAAAATTTAATGTAAAAAGCAATACTATCGCTGTTTATTGCATCATTGTTTTTGCTGTGTGCCTGCTGCTTGTTGCGATGGTGTTCAAATACAACGTCTTTCTTTCGTATATTCACAAAATATTATCCGTTCTCGCTCCTGTCACATGGGGACTTGTCATAGCATATATCATGAATCCGATAATGAAATTTACTGAAAAAAAGCTTGACAGATTTGTATTCAGAAAGAAAAAACACCCAAAAATCACAAGAGCTGTCGGTATAGCCGTTTCTCTTATTGTAATGCTGGGCATCGTTATTGCAATTGTCGGCTCAATTGTTCCTGAAATAATCGGGACGCTGAAAAGTATATTCATGAATATAACCACATATCTGAACAACTTACAGAAATTCCTCAATGACAGAATCAGCGATACTCTTGAAAGCAATCCCAGAATAAAGGAATTTATCAATAGTGAATTCAATAATATACAGGATTTTGTTATTTCAGCTGTTAATAAGTTTGAACCAAAGCTTGACAGCTTTCTTGCCAAAGACGGTATTCTTGCCAACCTTACCGACAGTGCATGGTCGCTTATCAGCGGAATCAAAAACTGTGTGCTTGGAATAATTATTTCAATATATCTTCTTTACAGCAAGGAAACTCTTATTGCACAGTGCAAAAAAATCGTTTATGCCCTGTTTACGGAGAAAAAGCGTATTCATATACTTTCAGTGGCGTCAAGAGCCAATTCCACTTTCAGCAACTTCCTTTCAGGAAAAGCTCTCGACTCCCTTATAATTGGTATTCTCTGCTTTATTGGCATGATTGTTCTCAATATGAGAACTTATGCCGTACTTATAAGCGTTATAGTCGGGGTAACAAATATGATTCCGTTTTTTGGCCCTTTTATCGGGGCTATCCCCAGCGGACTGCTTATTCTTCTCACAACTCCCGACAAAACACTGATATTCATCATTTTCATTTTACTGCTCCAGCAGTTTGACGGCAATATTCTCGGTCCGAAAATTCTCGGCAACTCTCTCGGACTTTCCTCTTTCTGGATTATGTTTGCAATTTTTGTAGGCGGCGGACTGTTCGGCTTTGCCGGAATGATTGCATTTGTACCGCTTTTTGCAGTACTTTACAGCATTTTCAGCGAGTTTATTGCAGTCAAGCTTCACAGAAAAAAGCTTCCGGTGGAAACCGAGTATTACAAAAATATACCACAGCCGGAACCCGCTGCAGTAAGTGTCAGAGAGGAAAAGCCGGCTGAAAAAACTGATGAACAGTCAGAAGAAAATCCGGAAGAAAAGGATATGACCGGTTCTGAAAATTCAGAAAAACCGGATGATAATAAATAGAACAAGTTCTTAATCAGGAGGAAATATGATTAAAGATATTCAGAGCGAAATATTAAAGCTCAAAAAGGAAAAAAATGCAGTTATACTTGCCCATTCCTATCAGGCAAAGGAGATAGTGGAAATTGCTGACGAAACCGGCGATTCATACGCTTTAAGTGTTGCTGCGGCAAAGCACGACTGCGACGCATTTATCATGTGCGGAGTACATTTCATGGCGGAAACAGTTAAAATGCTTTCACCGGACAAGCGGGTTTTTCTTGCAAATTCCGGTGCAGGCTGCCCTATGGCAGAACAGATGGATCCTGTCATGATAAGCCAGCTTAAAGAGAAAGAGCCTGACCGTGCGGTAGTGGCTTACATAAATACAACGGCGGCGCTGAAAACAGTGTGTGACGTGTGTGTTACTTCCGCTACAGCTGTAAAGATAGTAAAGAAAATGGAAAACAACAAAATTCTGTTTATTCCGGACTGCAACTTAGGCAGCTACGTTCAGAAACAGGTGCCGGACAAGGACATAAAGCTTTTGCAGGGGGGCTGTCCGGTTCATGCGTCAGTAACTCTCACTGAGCTTAGAGCCGCAAAGGCACAGCACCCAAACGCACTTGTGCTGGTTCACCCTGAATGCCGTCCGGAAGTGACAGCGGAAGCTGATTATGTGGGTTCGACTTCCGGAATTATGAAATACGCAATGGAGTCGGACGCAAAGGAATTTATTATCGGAACTGAAATGAGCATTACTGAACATTTGCAGTATGCCTGTCCGGAAAAGGAATTTTACTACCTCTCAAAGAAAATTCTCTGCCCTAACATGAAAATGACTACTTTAATGGACGTTTACAAGACTCTTCAGAATCTTGACAACGGAAAAGCTTTTGAAATTGTCATGGACGACGAAGAGATAAGAAAAGCAAGAGTGTGCATTGACGAAATGATACGCCTTGGAGAATAACGGAGGACATCATGACTGACGCAAATCTTAATAAAATAGTACAGCTGCGGCTGGAAAAAACAGCAAAAGCCCTTGAAAGCAATAATATGACTGCTTTTATCGTCCAGACAAAAGAAGAGGCGGCTGAAAAGGTGAAGTCCCTTATCAAAAAAGGTGATGTTATCACAAGCGGCGGTTCGGTTACCCTTAACGAATGCGGTATAATCGACATGGTGAAATCTCCCGATTACTGCTATCTCGACAGAAACGCAGTTCCGCCGGAGGAAGTAGAAGATATCTATAGAAAAGCATTTACGGCTGATGTTTACCTTTCAAGCGCAAATGCCATTACTGAAAACGGCGAACTTTACAATGTAGACGGAAACAGCAACAGAGTTGCGGCTATTGCCTACGGTCCGGAGTCCGTTATAATCGTTGCCGGATACAACAAAATTGTTGGCAGTCTTGACGAGGCGGCAAACCGTGTAAAGAAAACTGCCGCACCGTCAAATACTGTAAGACTTAACTGCGATACATACTGTGCAAAAACAGGTGAATGTGCCGCATTTGCCGGAAAGTGTCCGGAAGAAATGACCTCCGGCTGCTCCTCAGACGCAAGAATCTGCTGCAACTACCTTATCTCTGCTAAGCAAAGACACAAGGGCAGAATAAAGGTTATTCTTGTGGCTGAAAATCTTGGTTTCTGATATGGAATACATTCCTGTTAAAACTATACTTTCAAAGTGCAAAAGCACCAGCTGGTTTGGTACAGACTACAACATGAACATTTACCGCGGCTGCTGTCATGGGTGTATTTACTGTGACAGCCGCAGCGAATGTTACAGGACAGACAATTTTGAACAGGTCAGGGCAAAAAAGGATTCTCTGCTGATTCTAAGGGACGAACTTAAAAGAAAAGTGCGCTCCGGCGTTGTGGGGACCGGTTCTATGAGCGACCCTTACAACCCGTTTGAAAAGGAACTTCTGCTTACAAGGCACTCCCTTGAACTGCTTGACGCTTACAATTTCGGAGCTGCAATAGTAACCAAAAGTGCGCTTATTACCCGTGACGCTGATATTCTCAAAGACATTTCAGAGCACTCACCTGTTATATGCAAGCTTACTGTTACAACCGCAGACGACAGTCTTTGCCGCAAGCTTGAACCCAATGTTTCCACGTCATCCGAACGCTTTGAGGCTATTGCAAGGCTGAGTGAAAAAGGAATATTTTCAGGTGCTGTTATGATGCCGGTACTGCCCTTTATTGAGGACAACGAGGAAAATATTGTTTCAATTGTAAGGAAAACTGCGCAGTGCGGAGGAAAGTTCATTTATCCGGCATTCGGCGTCACTCTCCGGCAGAATCAGAGGGATTATTTTCTGAACAAACTCGAGGAGATTTTCCCCGGTGAGGGGCTTGCTGAAAAGTATATAAAAACTTATGGAAACAGTTATGAGTGTACAGTCAGAAATGTAAACAGCTTATGGAAGATTTTTGAGGAAGAATGCCGGAAATACGGTATTCTTTATAAGATGAAGGATATTATTTCAGCGTACAAAAACTGCTATAAAATGAGCCAGCTGAGTTTTTTCTGATACCATAAAAAAAATCCCTTAGAAGAATTATCTTCTAAGGGATTTTTACTATGAGAGTCCGAAGCTGATAGAAAGGGCATTGTTCACACGGTTCATGTCACAGGATTCAAGCTCGCCCATACGCTCTTTGAGCCTTTTTTTGTCAATTGTTCTGATTTGTTCAAGCAGTACAACGCTGTCCTTTGCAAGTCCGCAGCCGGACGCACTCAGTTCAATATGTGTGGGCAGCTTTGCTTTTTCACGCTGACTTGTAATGGCTGCCGCAATAACAGTTGGGCTGTGCCTGTTGCCTACATCGTTCTGAACTATAAGTACCGGTCTGATTCCGCCCTGTTCTGAACCTACCACAGGGCTTAAATCAGCGTAGTATATTTCGCCTCTTTTAACTGACATGATAAGTCACTCCTAAGTTAAGTTTTCGATTGCTCCAAAGCAATTTTCTATGTAATTATGATTGACATTTTTTCATGGAATAATACATTGGTGAAACAGAAAAAATGTCGTTTTAATATTATATTCCCAATGTATTTTTTTGGTGAATAATGACATAATTGCAAGGTGTAAATAATTTTTACTTTCATTTGACTTTTTGTGTGAAATATGATATAATGAGAAAATAACTTTTAAAAAAGGAGATGCAGGAATGGAAAATAACACCAGAGATTTTTACTCTTTTATTTCGGAAAAGTCAAGTCAGTGCACTGAAAATTTCGCTCTTGACCCGGAACTTTACGGACAGTATAATGTCAAAAGAGGCTTGCGTGACAAAAACGGCAACGGCGTTCTTGCTGGTCTTACTTCAATTTCCTCTGTCGAGTCATTTAAAATCGACGACGAGGGAAACAAAGTGCCGGTTGAAGGCAGACTTCTTTACAGAGGGTATAACATCAATGACCTCGTAAACGGCGCCGTGGCGTCAAAAAGATATGGATTTGAAGAAACTGCTTATCTTCTTTTGTTCGGAAAGCTGCCGACCAAAGAACAGCTGGAAGAATTCTGCGGATTTCTCGGCAGTCTTCGCTGTCTGCCCACCAACTTTGTCCGTGACGTAATCATGAAAGCCCCCAGCAAGGACATCATGAACACGCTGACAAGGAGTATTCTCACCCTTGCGTCCTATGACGAAAATGCGTCGGACACTTCTATTGAAAATGTACTCAGGCAGTGCCTTATGCTTATCAGTGAGATTCCCATGCTGGCCGTTTACGGCTATCATGCCTACAACCACTATGAGCGTGACGACAGTATGTACATTCACCGTCCTGACCCCTCTCTCTCAACGGCTGAAAATATCCTTAGAATGCTGCGTCCGGACATGAAGTATTCACACCTTGAAGCGGAAGTTCTTGACATCGCCCTTATGCTGCACATGGAGCACGGCGGCGGCAACAACTCCACATTCACTACCCACGTTGTAACCTCCTCCGGCTCTGACACATACTCCGTAATTGCGGCGGCCCTTTCCTCTCTTAAAGGTCCAAAGCACGGCGGTGCGAATATCAAGGTTGTGGAGATGATGAACGACCTGAAGGCAAACGTTTCCGATACCTCAGACGAAGAGGAAGTAGGCGCATACCTCGAAAAGCTGCTTAACAAGGACGCTTTTGACAAAAAAGGTCTTATTTACGGTATGGGACACGCTGTCTACACTATTTCCGACCCGAGAGCAAAGATTTTCAAAAGATTTGTTTCCGAACTGGCGGAAGAAAAGGAAAGACAGGAAGATTACAGGCTGTACTCAATGGTTGAGGAGCTTGCACCAAAAATCATTGCCAAGAAACGCAGGATATACAAGGGCGTCAGCCCCAACGTGGACTTCTACAGCGGTTTTGTTTATGGTATGCTTGATATTCCTCTTGAAATGTTTACGCCGATTTTCGCCATGGCAAGAGTTGTCGGCTGGAGTGCCCACAGAATTGAGGAACTTATCAACGTTGACAAAATTATCAGACCGGCTTACAAGAGTCTGGTTGAACCGATTGATTATGTGGACATAAACAATCGATAAAAAATATTCAAAAAACTCTTGACAACCCCAAAACAATATGCTATAATATAAAAGCTGTTAAAACAAATCGTATTCTAAAGACAGCTGGTGGAGTAAAATCCGTAAGTCCAGCCGAGGAATGTGCATTGATAATCTGATTATTTTATGCCCTTTTCCTCAGTGAAAAGGGCTTTTTGCATTATTCTTTTGATACGGTTATGAATTAATCGGAGGTGAAACTATAATGCCAAGCGAAAAGGTTTTGGAAGCTAAGAAGGCTAAGGTTGAACAGCTTACAGAAATGCTCAAGAACGCTGTTTCATGCGTAATCGTTGATTACAAGGGTATCACTGTTGAAGAAGATACCAAGCTCAGACGTGAACTGCGTGAGGCTAACGTACATTACTCAGTTGAAAAGAACACAATGCTCCGTTTTGCTCTTAAAAACGCAGGTATTGAAGGTCTTGACGACGTTTTAGAGGGTACAACTGCTATTGCTGTTTCAAACGACGACCAGACAGCTCCTGCAAGAATCTTAGGTAAATTTGCTTCAGATACTGAGGGTAAGTTCAATCTTAAAGCAGGTATGGTTGAAGGACAGGTTTACGACGAAAAGGGTGTTATCGCTCTTTCAAAGATTCCTTCAAAGGATGTTCTGCTCGCACAGCTCGTTGGCTCACTTCAGGGTCCTATTCAGGGACTTGCTGCAATTCTCAAGGCTGTTGCAGACAGCAAGACAGACGATGCAGCTTAAATTTCACAGTGACGTTTTATGTCGGAATTAAATTATTGTTAAAAGGAGATTATTATCATGGCTTCAGAAAAGACATTAAAGTTTATTGAAGATATCAAGGCTCTGTCAGTTATGGAACTGGCTGAACTCGTTGAGGCAATCCAGGAAGAATTCGGTGTAACAGCTGCTGTTGCTGCTGCTCCTGCTGCAGGCGGCGCTGCTGCTGCTGAAGAGAAGACAGAATTTGACGTAATTCTCGCTTCTTTCGGCGACGCTAAGATGCCTGTTATCAAGGCAGTTAAGGACGCTCTCGGTCTTGGTCTTAAGGAAGCTAAGGAAGTTGTTGAAGCAGCTCCTAAGGCTCTCAAGGAAGGCGTTTCTAAGGCAGAAGCTGAAGAACTCAAGGCTAAGCTCGAAGAGGCTGGCGCTACAATCGAAATCAAGTAATTTTTATATTGCGTTTTCGGCACTCCCTGTCATTTGCGGCGGGGAGTGTTTTTTGTTGACATGGTAAGAAATATGTGGTAAAATAATGTTAGAATTTTTAAAAGGAGGTCTGTCGAATGAAAATCAGACAGAAAATTGCAAGCATATTCACGGCAATGGTATGCACCGCAAGTGCTTTTGTGAGGGGCACAGCCTTTAATTTCTAAAGCGGAAACATATAGTGACATCATGCAGTATGGGGACTGCCTTTCATATAAACAGGTAGATGAAGATGACAACGATACATATGATTATGTTAGAATAGTAACTTGTGACAGAGCTGTAACAGTGGTTGAAATTCCAAGTGAAATTGATGGATTACCTGTTACATCTATAGGAACATTTGCATTTCAGAGTTGCCTAAACTTGACAAATGTAACTATACCGGAAAGTGTTACATTTGTGAGAGTGAAATATGGGCAATTTCAAAGTGACCTTATACCGATAAAGCAAAAGAGTGCCATTCTCCAATTACAATTAATGGAATGACACTCTTTTTTCAATTATATTATTATCAAGGAGCATTAATTCTGAATCATGGAATAAAGGTTTTCTCCTTTCTGCTATATCCTAAAAAAACTTGCTATGATCTGTCTGATATTTACAAAATAGATATCTGAGGCTGAAAGTTGAAATAATTCAAGAAAGGTTTTTTAAGAATGATTTATTTACATTTAGAATATTTAAACATTGCCTGATTGATTTGTTTCAAAGCTCTTACATCGCTTGTATCAAACTGTTAAAGCTTAGAAATGGGAACACATGAATATATTGAAAAACATCAACACCAAGAAGCACCAGTCCCACAGGCAGTACAAATAATCCAGTATTAGCAAGATATGCTGTCATAGGACCTCGGCATATGTATGATACTCCGCTGATAAGAATGGCTGTTATAGATGCACTGACAGTACGTACGATAAGCTGTATGATAATCATACCTCCTACTGTCACAGGTATATTCAAGTCCGCAAGTGAAGCAATACTTTGAACTGGTGCTGAAATTTCCTGCAAACCATAACTATCAAGAATGCTCCACTGATAAGGTAATGTAAACAGCAGGCTTACAACTGTACCACATAACGCACTGTACAGTATCAGATCTTTTTTGTATCCATTTTTGCCGCTTTTAGTAGAAAAAATTATTTTTATCATATTTATCTTTCGGTCAGATGCAGCAAAAGGTGACAAAAGAAATGTAAGAGTCAACATCATAAGAAGAACTTGAATCATATCTTCATCATTACCATCTATTCCGAATAATCGTTCATACCCTGTATCATAGAATATTTCCGTATTTCTGTCACCTGCATTTATGGCTTCAATACGTGTTTTCAAGCGTTCAAATGCATTACGATCATTCAGTTCACTGTAAAGTTGATTCAACTGGTATACATTAATATTCCCTGCTGATTCAAGTTCTGATATCTGCTGATCAATTTCGGCATAGTAATCTTCTTTATCAGCTATAAAATCTAATGTTTCCTGTGTGATTTTTCCTTGCAGTTGTACTGTGAAATTTTCATAGTAAATATCATCATTATTATAGCTTCTTACAAATGAGGCATATAGCATTCCTTGCAAAAACAGTTGCAAATGCCAATACAATTCCTTTTTGCAGGATAAGTGAACGATAGCATACATAATAAAATCTTCCGTGAGTACGCATATTTTTTTCTTTTGAATTCAGACTCACATTATGATATTGCAACTTTCTGGATTTGGCAAATACCACAACAGATAGTATTACCGCTCCTGTCAGTACAGCTACAAGCATAATAATCGCCGATGTTTTATGAGAAAATGGATATCCAAAAAAGTTTATATTTCTGTATGTTCCGAATATTTCGCTTACCTGTGTAAACTGTACAGGACTAAGAAATCGAAACATTACCAAGACAGAATATTCAGGAATGAAATAATATAGCAGGAATGATACACTACAGAATGCAGCGGACAAACCGTATACCATAAGGTTATTCTTTGAAATCACACATATAAGGCTGAATATCCCGGCAAAGAGCAAATATGAAAGTATCTTTTCCAAAGAAAAGCACAATATATCCGGCTACAGAAACAGACATATTACATGTATAATAACCTGATACCGTCTGAATTGGGCGGGACAGATCACCAAGTCCGTATAGATTTGCTCCGATTATCAGGTTTTCTCGAGCCTATGAAAAAAAGTCTGTAAAAAAACAGTCAACTGTGGTAAAATAGAAAAAACAGGAGGCTGATTTTTATGGGAAGAAGAAAAAGAGAACCAATGAGTGAAGGCAAGAAGAATATCATTGCCGGACTGCTGGAGGAGTACGACATCAAAACAGCGAAGGATATTGAGGATGCTCTGAAGGATCTGCTGGGTGGAACAATCCAGGAAATCGAAATCATTTTTCCTGATTATGATATTCGCTATATTGCTATAAATGATAATGTGGATACCCTTAAAAGCGAAAACGAGCTTATGGCGTTCAAGAACATTTTTAATGACTGGTACGCTCGTGATACTTCCAAGAAAATCAGAGCGGTGTTCAAGGCAAAAGGACAGTCGGGCAAACCGCTTTCCATTCCGTGTTATGGATATAAACATTCTGAAATGGATAAGCACCTCTGGGTAATTGATGAAGAACCTGCGGAAGTTGTCAGAAAGATTTTTAGGCTTTGTATAGAGGGTTATGGTCCGACGCAGATTGCTCGCATTCTTACGGAGGAAGGCATTCCCACACCTACCGCCTACGCATTATCGCAGGGCAGGGATAACGGTCACAAGAATGCTAAACTTCATCGCTGGGGCAGTGAAACTATTTCAGGAATACTTGAGAAACCTGAATATTGCGGACACACTGTTAATTTCCGTACCCATGTGAAATCCTACAAAAATAAGAAGCGTGTGGATAATCCGAAGGAAGATTGGCTGATTTTCGAGAATACTCATGAAGCTATCGTCACTCAGCAGGAGTTTGATCTGGTGCAAGAGCTTCGCAAGAACAAGCGCAGACCTCAGAAGCATGAGGAAGTCAATCCCTTTTCGGGAATGGTTTACTGTGCGGATTGTGGTAAGAAAATGTATCTGTGCCGTGCAACAAGTCTGACCTCTGATCAGGAGCATATGAAGTGTGCCACTTACGCAAAAGACAAGGACAGCTGTACGGCTCACTTCATAAGGACGATTGTGCTGAAAGAGATTGTACTGAGTGAGCTGAACAAACTGCTTGTGAATGTCAGGGAGAACGAGGACGAGTTCGTACAGGCGGCTATGGATAACTCCGTTCAGAAGCAGTCCTCGGAGCTTTCTAAAGCTAAGAAAAAGCTCAAGCAGGCTGAAAAGCGTATTGCAGAACTTGATAAGCTATTCACAAGACTTTACGAGGACAATGTTTCGGGTAAAATTTCTGACGAACGCTTTGCCGTGATGTCCGCAGGATATGAGGACGAGCAGAAAAAGCTCATGACTACGGTTTCAGAGCTGACCGCCTATATTGATACTGCGGAACAAAAGTCCGCTGATGTGACAGCTTTTATTAAGGTGGTGCGGAAATATGAACACATAACAGTGCTTACCCCTGAGATAATGCACGAACTTATCGAAAAGATAGTCATACACGCTCCAGACAAGTCCAGCGGTCACAGAACTCAGCAAATCGACATTTACTACCGTTTCGATGTCGCTGTTTCAACTGCCATTGCTGACAGCAGAAAATATGACAAAAAGAGAAAGGCTGCGTAGGATATTCTACGCAACCTTTCATTCAAATCATTAAAACTTCTTTATGAGCGCCCGGCTTTATTCTTTCCGGGTTATTTTTAGTTGTATCTTATTTCAGAGATTCCATAGACTGCTTGATTTTAGCCATTTTCTCTT
>JALEVO010000078.1 GCA_022788225.1 Oscillospiraceae bacterium
TTCTCATTACCTGCCAACTGCGAAATGCACTTGGCAAGCAATGCTCGTGTTTATGCACCCGTGCAATCTTGTTGGGGAAATGCCCCAAACCCCTGAACGATTTCAGAGAAATCGGCTACGCTCCTGCGGAGCTGAACATCAATCTATCTTCGGAAAGTGAGTCAGGGATTTTTGGTTTCACGGCGTTCAGGCATATCCGGTTTTTTCTCATATCTGTCGATCGCCACTTGGCGAAGGTAAGCGCTCATATTCTCTATCCCAAGCTGCGCCATATTCGCCTTTATCAAGCCGAGTTCTCTTTCATCTACGAAAAATTTGACCTGTATCGGCCGTTGACGGATTGCGGGTTTTCGCTTTTCTGACATTAACTGTACCTCAAAATCAGAATCGAGCCATTAAAAGCACGAATTTTTTTATCCAAGAACTTCTTTGCAATATGCTATTTCTTCGGGAGAGAACAGGGATTGATATTCAGGTTTGCAAACAGAATTTTCCATCGTTAAATCTAATCTCCCGCAAAGACACAGCGTAGTAAAACCGTCTGATGTATTTCCTGTTTGGAGAGCATTTGCAATTAGCCGTTTAGCCGTTTCAACACCACCATACTTGGCTATCATCTGGTTAAAACGTGTGGGATTGTATCTACATTCTTTTTTTGCATGAAGCATCTTGGCGCGGATTTCCTCTTCAAATTTAATAGCCAACGGATCCATATGCCTACCCTCCTTGCAACGTCTTTGTCAAACTTTTCGCTCAAATACTTTTCCGCATTTTTGACATATAAATTTCGTTTTCCCATGTCTTCCGTTAATACCTGTTGCAATACCGACAGCAGTTCCCAATGGATTGAATAAACTGCCAATTGCTCCACCGACAGCGGCTTTGCCAAAAGAAAACTTTGTTTTAGTTGAAATGGGAACTACATTTGTGCTGTTGCAGAATATATTGGGACAACGAATTATTTTCGCCACTTTGATGCGCCTCCTTATTGTTCAAGTGGTTCAAGGGTAATAATCCCCGATACCGTCAGGCTCACATAGTATCCATCTGGAATAAAGATTTCTTGAATTTCACCATATTGTGAAAAAGAGTAAGTAGCATATTCATCGTCATTTTCTGGATTGCCAACATACACGTTACAGGCAGTTGCCACGTAATCGTATTGCTTGGGGTTAGAAGCATTCATAACTAAATACTTTCCACTGGGGATATAATATTCGTAATCGCCGTATTCCGTTTCTTTGCCCCAAGGACCCCTCATTGAAGAATTAAGATAGTAAATGTTGGGGTTCCTGCTGCTCTCGTTTACACCGCTGCCGTAAGGATTATTTCCCGGAACAGCAGGAAATTTTCCGTCTGCTACACAATCGGCATATTCGCTTGACGCAAGCCACTTCTCTGTCTCAGTGCTGTAATTTTCAGGGGGCGTACTTGTTTCTGAGTGTCCCGCCGAATCGGTTGTAACCTCCTCGTTCTTGCTCGGAAAGGTATGATAAGAAACTATGATTGCAGCAGTTTTATCAAACGTGTCTCCCGCACGAAACGAACCGTCTCCGTCAATAGTTACTTCTTCTACTTCCCCATCTTTCGTCAGCCATCCCGTAACGAGGTCCTCTATTGTTTTTGTCTGGATATTTACGAATCCTGCCGCAGATATATCGTTCACTACATCTTGATAATTTTTGCCTTTGCAATCATTTGCAGACACTGGAACTTTCAGAAGATCCGAGGAATCCTGCGAACAAGCAGCTAATAACAAACACAACATTATGGATAGCCACAATGCGATAGTACGTTTCATAGAAAAGCCCTCCAAAATCGTCAGAGTGTGTACACATATTATAGCACAATAACAAGAGCTCTTTCAAGCTGTCTGCGGAAATTTATCGTTTATAGCAGGTCATTTGCTACAAGCATTCGGCGTTTGCGCGTTTTTGATGAAGTCGTGTGTACTTCGCATCGATCCTTGATCTATCAGCTTTACGATTTATAGGGAAAGTTATTGCAAACGGAAAAGTTCATTCTATTCAGCGAACGCTGTTTATTGTAGCGCGATTCACTATTCAGGAGTGCTTTCATTACCGAGATGACAACTATTTCACCCTTTTCACTATCCTTACCTTACAGAACAGAAAATAGGCGATTTTCAACCCTTAGCTGTACAAAAACAGGCAGCACCCAACCGAAGTTGAGTGCCGCCTGTTTTGTCCAATCCTGTTTCGCAGTTGCCGATTTCGTAATTTTCTCAAATTACTGTCATACTGGCACACGCCAAAGGCGACCTTCTTTTTGCTGCTGCTTTATGCCTTCATTTCCTTTGGGAAGGCAAGTCTACTATGGGTATAACCCAGC
>JALEVO010000027.1 GCA_022788225.1 Oscillospiraceae bacterium
GCGAGCAGGGGCTTTGCCCCATGCACCCCACAAGCCTTTGAAAAGGCTTGAGCGAAACTTTTATATTTTATTCCATCTTTTCAACAATTACTCAAATCAGATTGTTGTGCATTTTTGCGGCTGTGAGGGTATTCTTCATCAGCATTGCAATTGTCATGGGTCCTACGCCCCCCGGTACCGGTGTTATGTATCCGGCTTTCTTCTCCACGTTTTCAAAGTCTACGTCGCCGCAGAGCTTTCCGTTTTCAAGGCGGTTCATGCCGACGTCTATCACGATTGCACCTTCCTTGACCATATCAGCAGTTACAAAGTTTGCTTTTCCAACTGCCGCAACAAGTATATCAGCCCCTGTGCATATCTCTGAAAGATTCTTTGTCCTTGAATGGCAGATTGTGACAGTACCGTTTCTGTGGAGCAGAAGCATAGACATAGGCTTGCCTACAATATTACTGCGTCCGATAACAACGCAGGATTTGCCCGAAATATCAACCCCTGTGCTGTCGATAAGCTCCATA
The DNA here is from genome assembly GCA_022788225.1 of Oscillospiraceae bacterium. Taxonomy (GTDB): domain Bacteria; phylum Bacillota; class Clostridia; order Oscillospirales; family Ruminococcaceae; genus Porcipelethomonas. The sequence goes on from JALEVO010000027.1 coordinate 516, forward strand.
ACACCTGCCGGAGTACATGGCAGAAATGCAAAGTCGCCTATCATTATCTTGCCCACGTTGAAGGGGTGGAATGCGTCAACGTCCTTGTCCGGCTTTATTGCGTTAATAACTGCGTTTTCGTCTATCTGCTCTGGCAGTGGCAGCTGACAGAGTATACCGTCAACACTGTCGTCATTGTTAAGCTTTTCCACCAGTTCAAGCAGTTCCTCCTGTGTGATTTCCTCCGGAAGTGCGTACTCAAATGAACTGAAACCCACTTCCTCGCAGGCTTTCTTCTTTGAGTTTACATATACCCTTGACGCAGGGTCGTTACCCACGATAACAACAGCCAGTCCCGGCTTGATTCCCTTTTTTACAAGTTCTGCCGTTTCCTCACGAACTTCAGCCTTTACCTTTGATGAAACTTCCTTGCCGCTTATAAGCTTTGCCATATCATTCTTCCTCCGATTCAATATTTAATTCTTCTTCGTCAGGCTCATCAGAGTCTGTTTCGTCCTTTTTGTCCTCTGTCACGTTGGGGTCAGTTACCTGTTTTTCGCATTCGTCAATGATACCGTCTTCTTCCCCGTCCGGTATCATATCTTCTTCCGGTTCATCATCTTTCTTCTGATTCCGCTGTTCGGACTGTCTTATCAGTTCCTTTGATTCCTCGGTGTTGACATAGAGAACATAATCGTCCCCCATACGCTTTACCTTACCGCCTATTACAATAAGCAGTACTACTGATGTTACAACAAGCAGTGCGGAAAGAGCCTGTGAAACCCTTATCGTGCCTATCATAAGGCTGTCTGTACGCAGTCCTTCGATAAAGAACCTCTCAATGCCGTACCAGCCCATGTACATAAGGAAAATCTGTCCGTCAAACTTTCTTATCTTCTTTGCGAATATCGCAAGCAGTACAAATCCAAGCAGACACCACACCGATTCATAGAGGAAACACGGGTGTACCGGCACGTCCCATTTCATAGCCAGAAGGTCTGCCGGATTACTCATATCACTGTTGGCTGAAATTATCCAGTCACGGATTTTGCCGCTGGTCATGCCGAAAAGTCCGTCAGTATTGTAGCCGAACGCCTCCTGATTGGTGAAGTTTCCCCAGCGTCCGATTCCCTGTCCAAGCAGAAAGCCTATGGACGCAATATCCAGCAGCGGCAGAAGTTTTACTTTCCTTATCTTCGCAACAAGTCCCCCCACAAGAATACCGCCTATCAGACCGCCGTAGACTGCAAGTCCGCCGTTTCGGATATTGAAAATGTCTTTCCAGTTTCCGGCATAGTTATCCCATTCCATGATAACATAATATACCCTTGCGCCCACAAGTGCGCCGATAACTCCGGCTATTACTGCGTCTATGGCTCTGTCCGGGTCAACGCCGTATTTCTTCATCTGTGAAAAGCAGTAAATCATGGCAAGGAGCATTCCTACGGTTATCAGCAGACCGTACCACTTGATATCAAGCCCGAATATGGTAAACGCAGTATCATTCACTGTGATGTCGATACCAAGCTTTGGAAAAATAACCTCGTTCTGTTTAAGTTCACTGATAGCTGTCATAATTCCATCTCCTTACTTAATAACAGAAATTGTCATGTTATTGGTATCAAAACGCTGGCACAAAGCTTTCTGAACGTCCTCGCAGGTCATGTCGGAAAGCACCTTTATCGGGTCATAGGGTCCCACTTCTGCCATAAACGCAGAAATAAGATTTCCGGCAACTGCCTCGGGGTTATTGCTCTCCCTTACTGCATTTCCGTAGGTGGATTTCTTTATGCTGTCATAGAGAGTTTTGTCCAGTCCCTCTACCTTGACACGTTCAATCTCTTCAACGATATAGTCCATTACCTTTTCCGGCTCTTCCGATTCGCCGCTGAAAATCAGACTGAAAAAGCCGTCTCCGGCAAATACTTCAAAGCCGAATGTGGAGTTGATAAGTCCCTCGTCAATAAGCTTTTTGTAGAGGGGTGCTGACGGGTCTGAAATAACACTGCCGGCTATATTGCACTCCATTTCTGCTTTAAGCCTTGCATATCCGCTTTCCGGCTTACACTTGATACCGATATTGAATATAGGCGCACCAACCGGCAGGTGCTCATACTTCGCCTTTTCAAGCACCTCGTAAGGCTCTTCCGGACAGATAGTTTCAAGCTGCTGATTCTCGCATGGTTTCAGCAGTCTGCCGGCAATTTCAAGCACCTCTTCCGTTTTGACGTTTCCGGCAATGGCAAGCACCATATTGTTGAGATTGTAGAACGTGTTATAGCACTTGTAAAGCAGGTCGGCGTCTATCTTTGCGATACTCTCAACAGTTCCGGCAATATCTATCCTTACAGGGTGGTTGTGGTACATTCCCTGAAGCATATTGAAAAGCACTTTCCATGAGGGGTTATCGTCACACATCTTTATTTCCTGTCCGATAATGCCCTGTTCCTTGTCAACGGTTTCCTGTGTGAAATACGGGTTCTGAACGAAGTCCAGCAGTATTTCAAGGGATTCCTTGTAGTGGTCTGAACAGCTGAAAAGGTAGCAGGTTCTGTCGAATGATGTGTATGCATTGGCGTTGGCACCGGTCTTGGCGTAAAGCTCAAAGGCGTCGCAGTCCTCGTTTTCAAAAAGCTTGTGTTCAAGGAAATGGGCGATACCCTCCGGCACTGTGGTAAACTCCTTGTCTGCCTTGGTCTTGAAACAGGTGTTGATTGAACCGTACTTTGTACCGAAAAGTGCTTCGGTAGTGGAGAAACCCTCCATTTCGCAGACGTAAATTTCAAGTCCGGACGGGTGCTTTATAAAATTACAGCTGTCGCCGGTCTGCTCACATACTATTTTCTGTATTTCCATTTTACTCACCTCTCATAACATAGACTGTATCAAGTTCAAAGGACTTTGCCGCCTCAATAATACGTTCCCTTGTGACAGCGGAGATTCTTTCTGCGTCTTCGGCTGGCTCAGTCATTTCACCGTTGGCATAACAGCCGAAATACCAGTTGATATAAGAGGAGGTTGTATCTCCCACGCCTTTCAGGGAATTGAGTATGCTAAGCACGGAATTTTTCATGTCCTCTTCGGTGAAATTACCCTTTTTAATCTCTTCAAGCTGATTGATTATTTCTTTTTCAGTCCTTTCAAGATTCTGTTCCTCGATACCACAGTCAACTAAAATAGTTTTCTTGAAACGACTGTAGCGTGATGCGCAGTAGTAGCAAAGGCTCTGCTTTTCTCTTACGTTCATGAACAGCTTTGAAAAAGGAGTTGCGCCGAAAATAGTGTTCATAAGTCTTACTGCATCGTGGTCGTCACTTGTGCTCTTGAAAGCCATGACCATTTTGCACTGGTTTACGTCAAGCTTTTCCTCCGCTCTGCAAACCTCGTCTTTAAGGGGACTGGGGCTGTCAAACTTAACTGCCTGCGGTGTTCTTTCAAGCTTTGAGAATGCCGAGCATATCATCTTTTCTGCGGACTGGTTTTTCTCGGGTCCCACATAGTATATCTCAATCTGCGCATTTTTCAGCAGATTTTCATAAGCCTCATAAGCTGACTGGGGAGTTACAGCATTGGCAGTTTCCTTTGTACCGTAAGGGGAGTTGGCACAGCTTTCGCCCTTATACACCGACTTCTGCGCCTGCATTATTGCGTAACCTCTCTTGTTGTTTATCTCTGCCTCGATTGAATCAAGCAGGTCTTTCTTTCTGAAATCAAAGGGTTCTGCCGCAAATTCCTTTTTGCCTGTATTTGGATTCTCCACAGCGTTTGGAGAGAAGATACATTCAAGCAGTACCTCCAGTACCTCAGAACCGATATCCTCACCCTCAAGGGCGTATTTACTGCATATTGAGCTTACTCCGATACCCAGCCGCTGAACGTCTGACACCTTGGAAATGTCTATGTTAATGTTAGCACCGTAAAGTGAATTAAGTTTTGCGGTTATCTCGCTTATATTCTTATATCTGCTGCTTGAAGAACCGATTATCCCCGCAGCCATTGCGTTTTCTGACGCAGTTTTGCTGTCCAGCTCTGTCAGAAACATCACCTGAACTCTCTGTGTCTTGAATTTCGGGTCGGTAATGGAAGTGTAGCCAATACCGCCGTCAAGGCTTTTTCTTGAATATTCAGCCATATTTTTTACTCCTTTCGGTTTTAATCAATCATACATCTATTGTATCATAAAATCGAAGATTTTTGATATAATTGCCCGATATGCAGGGAGCAAATCTTTGATTTGCGTATCTGCAAGGGCTTTAAAATATATTATAACACATTATCAGTTTATTTTCCACTGGTTTTTTAAATTTTTAATGCTCTTCCGTTCTGTTCGTATGGTTTGTTAATTTAATCGGGCGAGCAATGCTCGCCCCTACACAAATTATTTGCAGACACTGATTTCCGCCCTCTTGTAAAAAGAGTATATCAGAGTTTCCTTAACAGGCTTTGTTTCAGTCTTTTCAAGAGCTTTTCTGTAAAGCTGCAGCTGACCGGAATAACGCTGTGCCAGTTCATTTATATCAGTTACACGGTCTGTTTTGTAGTCCACAAGCACAAGATAATCCTCAAACTCCAGTACCATATCTATGATACCGTTTATCATTCCCATAGTGCCCTTATACTCTTCGCCGACTCTGCCTTCCAGTTCAAGGTCGTCAATGGCGGCAAGGAACTTCTTTTCCCTGTGTACCTTAACACATTCTTTCACTCTCTTATAAATGCCGGAATCAAGAAACGCCTTTACGTCCTCTTCCCTTATTGCTTCTTTCTGTTTAAGGGTGAGATAACCGGTATTGTAAAGCCTTGTCTTCTCTGAAGTTATGTCATTTTCCAGTTCCCCGAAATCCGCAAACTGCAGAAACCTGTGAAGTGCCGTACCCTTTTCAGCCGGAGTAAGCTTTGATTCCCCTGCAAATTCCGGACGCTTAAGGGGTGGTTCAAAATCAGAATCGTCCTTTGCAATATCAGAAACAGATATCTTCGCCGAAAGATTAACCTGTGATATATCATCATTACCACCCTGCGTGACAGGTGACAAAAAGGACAAAACGGACTTGTCATAATCAAAAGCGAACATATCTTCCAGTTCTTTCATCATCTGCGGGTCAGGCTGCTGACGGACTGCGGAAACCTCCTTGATTTCCTCTTCCGTTTCCCCGGGGGGTTCACACATCTCGTATTCAATTTCAAAGTCGTTGTCATACCGGAAACTCTCGCAGATACCGAAAATCTCTCTAAGCCTTGCCGACTTGCTGTGTGAGATAAGGCACATCATAAGCCAGTCCGCCATGGAATTTGCAGAGGCGGCAACTGCCGGAGTTATACCCTGCTGTTCGTATATGGTCTTTGCAAGGGACACCGCCTTTTTCTCTGCCGATTCGTCACAGTTCATGGTTATGAAAAGGCGTTCCTTTGCTCTTGTCAGTGCAACATACAAAAGGCGCATTTCCTCGCTCATATCGTCAAGCCTGCCCTGAATGTTTATCAGTTCAAAGGGCAGTGATGACCAGCGTTCATACTTTTCGGGGTTCTGGAGCTTAAAGCCAAGTCCCATATCATAGGAAAACTGGAAAGGCTTTGTACTGTCAATTTTGTTGAACCTTGTCCATGTACCCACAATGAACACAAAAGGAAATTCCAGTCCCTTTGACTTGTGCATACTCTTTATTGCAACAGCGTTCTGCGAACCGTGAGGTTCTCCAGCCATTTCAAAGTCGCCGCCGGAATCCATAATGCGGTCGATATACCTTATAAATCCGGAAAGACCGCCGTCTGAATTTTTTTCGTAGTTTCCCGCATATTCAAGCATCATGCGAAGATTGGCTTTCTTTTTGCCGGCGTCACCGTATAACTGCATAACAGACATAAAGTCGGTGCTGTCGTAGATTTTTCTGATAAGCTCCTGTAACGTACATGCACTGACATAAAGCCGCAGTTCGGTTATGACGCTGTGTAAAAACTGCGCCTTTGCAAGCAGTTCACCCTCAAAAAGGGGCGGATTTCCGTTTAAGCCAATGCCCTTGCAGATGTTGGTATAGATATTTGCCTTTTTGTCAACAAGCCTTACCTCTGCCGCCTCGTCGGGAGTAAACATAAACATAGGCGAAAGCATTACCGACATAAGGGGCGTGTCAAGGAGAGGATTGTCCGTAACCTTAAGCAGGTTTATCAGCACAGAAGTTTCCCTTGCTTTCAGATACCCCCCCTCTGCGTTGCACTCGGTGTTTATACCCAGCTTTTCAAGTTCTTTTGCGTAGACAGGAATATTCTTGTTTCCCCTCATAAGTATGCAGAAATCTTTCATTTCGCATGGACGTGACCCCTCGCCGCCGTTTGTGCTGACTGGTACGCCGTCCCTTAACATCTGTGCAATTTTCGCCGCAACGCACTTTGCTTCAGGGTTTTCAGTTTCTTTGTCCGACTTGTCAAAGAGTATTACCACAGGCTTTCTCTCTGCCGGACAGAACTTCGCTCCCTGATATAGATACTCCTCCTCATTGTAATCAATATCGCCGCAGTAACGTGTCATGATACAGCTGAAAATGTAGTTTGAAAAGTCTATAACTTCCTTTGAACTGCGGAAGTTTCTGTTAAGTCTGATGTAAGAGTTTCTGTCAGTACCCTCGCTGTAGGGCGCAGAGGAATCAAGGGCGTTTATGAAGTTTGCCGGATTTGCAAGTCTGAAACGGTAGATAGCCTGCTTTACATCTCCCACAAAGAAAAGATTGCTGCCGTAGCTTTGTGCAGTACCGCCCCTTGAAAGCAGACGGAAAATCATGTCCTGTCTGTTGTTGGAATCCTGAAACTCGTCCACCATAATAAGCTGATAATACTCCGAAAGTTCCTTTGCAAGGGGAGTTTTTTCAATAGTTCCGTCCTCATGTACTTCCGCAAGAAGCTTAAGGGCAAGCCTTTCAGCGTCGTCAAAGCCAACTGCGTTTTTACTCTCCTTTGCCGCCATAAGTTCAGCGTCAAAGCGTTTTAAGAAATCGGATACAACACGCAGTATCTCACGGCTTTTTTCCATGTCCTCATCAGCGTGGCAGTATACTGAACATTTGCTGACAAGTCCGGTGATAAGGGCTTTATACTGGTTTCTGCTGTCAAGGACAATTTCTCTTATATCCCTGTCGTCAGTCTTTTTCGGCGGCGGGAATTTCGGAAAACTGATACCCGAAAGAATATCCGCAAAGCCGCAGAAATCCTTTTGCTCAAACCTTTCCAGTGCACTCATAAAGGAACACCTTTCCGTGTTTACCAGTTCGGAGACCTTTTCATTTCCCAGTTTCAGCACAGCACTTTCAGCCTTTTCAAAAGCAGATTTACACGCTTTAACATCACTTTCAATAAACTGTGCATAGGTCTCCTCATATATTCCGCTGTCATACTTTTCTGCCGCACCGTCCAGCCACAGTTCAAAAAACGGCACAGAAGAAACGCAGTTGTAGAGGTCGTAAATCATGTTTTCAAGGCTTATATCACTTGTACCGCAGAAATTATTTCTGAGCAGTATCATGTCGTCATAGCGTTCACTGTAAAAATAATCAGAGGTGTTCTGGTAAGCCTCGGTTTTAAGTACTGCCTCTTCAGTTTCGTCCGCAACTCTGAAAGCCGACGAAAAGGAAAGCTGACTGATGTTGTTTCTCAGCAGGTCAAGACAGAAAGAGGTAATAGTTGATATTGCCGCACAGCCCAGCATTGAATTCTGTCTTGCAAGCCAGCTGTCCTGTGGATTTTCCTCAATAAGCCTTGAAAGAGACGCTGAAAGACGCTGTTTCATTTCAGCGGCGGCGTCCTTGGTGAATGTCACCACAATCATCTTTTCAACAGGGGTCTGATTTTCGCTGTCCTTTATTATCTGCATAAGCCTTTCAACCAGTACGGAAGTCTTTCCGCTTCCGGCGGCGGCTGAAACAATAAGGGAACAGCCCCTTGCGTCAATAGCGGCTTTCTGTTCATCTGTCCACTTACTCATCTTCCTCACCTCCGAGTATTTCCATCATTTTATCCTCTGCGTCTTTCTCCGGACTGTGATATTCCCTAAGCGGAGTATTTCCGCACACAGACCAGTATTCACATCTTTCACAAGGTGTTTTATTACCGGAAACATAAGGGTCCGCTTCAATTTTACCGCTGTAAAGCTCCTCACACATTTTTTTCATCACACTGTCCGTATACTCTCTTAGCTTTTCAAAATTCTTAGCCGAAAGACAGGAGGAATAACGCTTGTCAAGGTCAGGTGCACCCTCTCCCTTGTCAGCCTTTTTAAGTGCCGCCGGAATGTAAATGCCCTTTATGTCCTTTTCCATAGCGTTTAAAACAGTCCTGTCACGGAGTATAACGCCGTTCATTTTGTAGTGTGAAGCAAGGTAATCATCAATGGAAGTGGGGTCGTCCCTGTCACGTCCGCACCCTGCTCCGCCAGCCGGCAGATAAAGCACTCCAGCCGGTTCAAAGCCGCTGTATTTTCCGCTGTTTCCGGTAACCGAAAACATATATATCAGCATCTGCATATTGATACCGTAAAGCAGTGAGGCAATGGAAAAAACCTTGGGTCCGGTCTTGTAGTCGATTACTCTGAGGTACTTTTTGTCCCCCTCTTCATACACGTCAATTCTGTCCACGATACCTTTCAGCCATATTTCTATGCCGTCCTCAGTTTTAAGTATGGGGCGGTCGTTCCCCTCGCTTATGTCAAGCTCAAACGCCGCCGGACGAAACTGCGACTGTGCAAGTTCTTTCTGAATGTGCTTGACAAGGTCTTCAATGCCGCTGCATATCGTTTCAATTGCCGCCTTTGCCGCCGGAGTCTGCAATTCCTCTCCGCCGAGAGTTTCTTCAATATAGTCCCTGCTGCACTTTTCCGTAAATGCCCTTATCTGCTCATGGTTTAAGCTGTCAAATTCCTCCTTGGTACTGCATGAAGCGAAAATCTCTTCCAGGCACTTGTGCGTCAGAAGTCCCACACCAATCTTGTCAACCGCACGTTTTCTTCTCACACGCAGTTTAAGACCAGTCCGGCAGAAATATTTGAAATGACAGGTGTTGTAATCGTCAATTGCAGTTGCGGAGATGTTAAGTCTTTCGGTGTAAAGCTGACGCATAAGACTGCTGTCGCTTATTTCAAGCTTTCTTTCACGGCTGACATTTTCAAGATATTTTATCCTTGCGCTGTACTCCTCGTCCTTTTCAAGGACTGCCCTGATACTTTCCGTTTCCCTGCTGCTCTCCCCGAAGTATCTCACAAGATTCAGGTACGCCGCCCTTGGAGTGGAGCAGTAGCCTATAAGACTTTTTCTGCCTGCAAATTCAAGTATATCATTATCAAACATTCCGGTAATCTGCTTTAAAACGAAAGACGGATACCTGTTTGCACCGGAACTGTCTTTAAGGGGATATGAGATGTAAAGTCTGTCTGAAGCGTGGGTGAGGGTCTTGTAGACTATAAGCTTTTCGTCCGCAATAAGCTCCTCGTTCTTTCGTGAAAGACTTATGCCCGACTGTTCAAACAGCATTCTGTCCATGTCGTTTAACAGTCCCGACTGGCTGATGTCATGGGGAAAATACCCCTCGTTCACGCCGGCAACAAACACAACTGCCGGATTGTCCGGTCTTGCGGTTTCAGCCGGGGAAATTCTTACGCCGTCAAGGGTCTGGGGCGGTACGGAATAGCTTACCTGTCTTAACATCATCATAAACAGGTCATAAAACTCCGGCAGGGATATTTCACCGCCTGTCTGCGAAAGGGTATCAAGAATATCAATAAAGATACCCCATATCCTCCTGAATTCCTTTGCAAGATAAACAAGCCCCTTTTCCTTGAACTCGTTGATTATTCCCCCCACACGTTTCTGAACGTTCATTTCGGTAATAAAGTCAAAAAGTGCCCTGCAAATCCCCATGCAGTCAGTGTTTACGCACTTTTCACGCAGTTTTACAAGGGGGTCAATTATTTCTGCTCTTGTCTGTTCGGCAAAGGGGTGTTCGTCAGTACCCGCCTTGAAAGGTGTCAGCCACTTGTCGCCGTCAATGTCCCACTCAAAGCAGTAGTTTTCAAGGTCGGCTATCCTCTCCTGTGAGATACTGCAAAGGTGTGTTTTGGCGTATCTGAAAATCATCTCGGAGGAAAAATGCTTTTGTGCGATTATCCCCACAACGCCGGAAACATACTGCATAATGGAGGTGTGCATAACGCTTTTTTTCACGTCCATGCCAAATGGTATGTCATACTTTTCAAACGCTGCCTCAAAGATATAGGTGTATTCCGAAAGCTGGCGTGACATTACCGCAATGTCCCTGTACCTGTAACCCTCTTCCTGTACAAGCCGTCTGATTTCGGAGCAAATCCAGTCTGCCTCCTCGTAAAGGTCGACACACTCTGCAATTTTTATGTTGTCCGACACTCCGAAACGCTCTCTTACCGGACGCAGAATGTTCATGTTGAGATGTGCAAGGTCAGGGCTTTTGTATTTAAGGGGCTTATCCATAATTTCCGTTTCAATGGGAACGCCGTACTTCTTTGCAGTCTGATAAAATTTTTTCCATGTACTCCTTACAGAATCGAAAACACTGTTTTTGCTGTCCTGTGTACTGTCAAGTCTGAGGGAAATGCAAACCTCCTCCGACTGTGAAATTATAGTTTCAATAAGCTGATATTCGTCCCCTGTAAAGCTTTCAAACTCGTCAAAGAACACATAAGCACCCTCAAAAAAGCCGTTCATTTCCGCAATAGCCGCCGCCTCGGAGATGTTTGTCAGACTGTCTTTCAGTCCGCTTTCATTCAGAATCCTGTCATAGGTGTAATAGATAAGTGATAGGTCTGATATCTTGTCTGAAAGGGTAATGTCAGCACCGGTCATCTTAGCGGCAAAATCGTCAGCGCTTACACCGCTCTGTCTGAATTCAGTGATGATTTTCAGAGCGTCAGTTATAAAGTCCGGCTTTGAAGCCTGCTTTGCAAAATACCGCAGCTGCTTTTCGTCCATAAGCTTTCGCAGTGTTTTCTGCATGATAACAAGCTTGCTCATTTCGTCGGCATATTCTCCCGAACGACTGCCGTATTTTTCAAATATCTCCTTTGCTGTAGTGGTAAAGCTTACTGAAAGAATCTTATTGAACCGCTGACACCCCAGTTTTTTATAAAGCTTTTTGTCCGAATCAAACGAAAACTGCTCCGGAACTATAACAACAACTCTTTTTTCATTTTCCGCAGCCTTATCTATCAGGTCTGTAAGCCGTGCTGACTTTCCGCTGCCTGCACCGCCGAGTATAAATCTTAACATTTTTACCTCCCGTTTAAACAGAAACAAGGGTACTGACAAAAACAGTACCCTCTGATAATTATGTATATCCGTTAAGCTTTTGTTTCTTCATAATTCCCGGATAATATTTGTAGCTGTAATCAAGGTCAACGTTTCCGCTTATACCGCTTACACTTCCTGTATGGCTGTACTGCCACATACCGTAATTTCCGCTGTAATTAGGCTTTGAAACGTTTATATGAGCCACCCATATATCATAGTTTGTAAGAACGCTGCTGTTCATTTTGTCTTTGAGCATACTTGCAAAGCTGTAAACCGAAACGTAGTATTTCTGACTTTCGAGATATTCGCAGAAAACCTTTGTGATATTTGAAACCTGTGTTGTGGTAAGAGCCATCTGACTGCTTTCCTCAATATCAAATGCAACAGGATAGCTAAGCTTATATCCCTTTATTGTGTTGTAGCAGGTTTTTGCCTCTGCAAGAGCGTCAGACGTATTCAGAGCGTAGCTGTACCAGTACACACCGCAGTCAAGCCCTGCTTTCTGGGCACCGGCAATATTTGTCTTAAAATTTGCGTCCACCTGGTCGGAATATTTTCCGTAGCCGGCTCTTATCATTACAAATTCAATTCCGGATTTCTTGACCTTTGCCCAGTCAATAGTACCCTGATGTCTTGAAACATCAATGCCCTTATATCTTGATTTTGTTGTAGTAGTTGTAGTCGTGGTCTTTTTAGTTGTTGTGGTCACCTTTGTGGTTGTCTTCTTGACTGTTGTTGCCGGCTTGACCGTGGTCATTGCGGCTATTTCAGACTGTACCTCTTCTCTGTATCTTGCTATGTACCAGTTCAGCGGAACAGTTGTAACCGTTGTGGTGACAGTTTCCGTGTTATCAGCCGGTGCAGTTGTAACTGCAGCTGAAACGCTTGCCTTTACAGTTGTTTTTGTTTCTTCAGATGAAATTTCGGGAAATTCCTCCTCATCCTCGTCCTCCAGAGAAATAGCATTGCCGTCCTGGTCAAGCAGTTCGTATGTATTGCTTTCGGGATCAAAATTTAAAATTGCACTGCTGCTTTCTGTTTCTGTAAGATATGTATTGCCGTCTGCAATATCGAGAAGAGTTTCAGCACCTGCACTCATACTCATTGATAATGTCATTGCCAAAGCTGTCAGAGCTGTAATAATCTTCCGGGTTTTTGACTTCATCAGTTCCACTCCTTTATAAATTTGTTACAAAAACAATATTATTATACCATATTATTTTCTAAATTGTAACCTTTTTTTAATCATTTTATGAAATTTTGTCATTTTAGCCAAAGTAATGCACAAATATTGTGTAAATTTCACAACGCTTTTTTGTTAAATTTCTGTGTATTCTCTAAGAAATATTGACAAACTGATAAAAGTATTGTAAAATAAATATGGTAAAAAAATTCCGGTAGGTAAGGCTACCACAGGGATACGGGTTGCTGCCGCAAAATAGTGGAGACACTATGAGATGGTCAACAGGATATGTCGAAAAAAGAAGGCATATTTTAACGCAATTTCACGCCCTGCGAAGCTAAAGCTTGAACGGTTTTCATAATTCATTATGATTATCACCCGTATCAGGCTCAGATACGGTTTTTTTATTCAAAAATGTCTGGAGGTAATGATTATGACAGAAAAACTGACTGAGCTTTTAAAAGAAAAAAACTATGTTAAAATAAAGTCAATCGTCAGGGATTTGTATCCGGCTGACCTTGCGGCACTCCTTGAAACCCTTGAACCCCGGGATATCACACTGATATTCCGTCTGCTTCCCAAGGAACTTGCCGCCGAGACTTTCACATACATGGACAGCGACACCCAGATGCACCTTATCAGCGGGTTCAGTGATAAGGAACTCCGAGAAGTCCTTGATGAGATATACGTCGACGATACTGTTGACATCATTGAGGAAATGCCGGCAAATGTCGTGTCAAGAATTTTACAGAATACTGACAGCGAAACCCGCAAGCAGATAAATGCTATCCTGAATTATCCGGCAGACAGCGCAGGCAGCGTCATGACCACGGAATATGTCTACCTCCACAAGGAAATGACCACCAGAGACGCACTTGAATGGATAAGAAAAGTCGGCGTTGTAAAGGAAACTATCTACACCTGTTATGTTACCGAATCAAGAAAGCTTATCGGCTATGTAACCATACTTGACCTTGTGACGGCGGACGAGGACGTCAAGATAAAGAACATCATGGACACCAACGTTATTTACGTCAATACCCATGAGGACAGAGAGGACGTTGCAAAGAAATTCTCCAAATACGATTTTCTTGCCATGCCTGTTGTTGACAACGACTGCCGTATCGTCGGAATCATCACCTTCGACGACGTTCTGGACGTTATCCAGGAGGAAAACGAGGAGGACTTCTCCAAAATGGCGGCTATGGCGCCGGCTGAGGACGCATACTTCAAAACTTCCGTTTTCACCCACGCCAAAAACCGTATCGGCTGGCTGCTCATACTGATGTTTTCAGCGACTATAACCGGTTCTCTGCTGACCCATTACGAAGAGGCTTTTCAGGCGATACCGATTCTTGTTTCGTTTATACCAATGCTGATGTCCACTGGTGGAAACTGCGGTTCACAAAGTTCCACAACCGTTATCAGAGGACTTGCAACCGAGGAAATTAAATTCCGTGACTTTTTCAAGGTCGTGTATAAGGAGTTCAGAATTTCTCTGCTTGTCAGCGTTATTCTTGCCCTTGCAAACGGACTCAGAATTTTCATATTCTACGACCATGATATTCTGCTTTCAATGACAATTGCCCTTTCGATTGTCGGGACTGTCATAATATCAAAGTTTATCGGCTGTGTACTGCCTCTGCTTGCAAAGCGTGTAAAGCTTGACCCTGCCCTTATGGCTACACCGCTTATCAGTACCATTGTTGACACCTGTTCAATGCTTATCTATTTCTCGATTGCAACAGTAATTTTCCCGCAGCTTTAATTTACAGATACTGCCTTTATCGGGCAGTATTTTTATTTTCCATATTTCAGATATTGCATTTTTCGTGGATTTGTGTTAAAATGTAATTTAAAGTGTATAAAGGAGGCAGAAATGAAAAATAAAAGTTTGTTAATGAGAATAGCTGTTATTGTAATGGCGGCTGTTATACTGATTGGTTTTGTGATTCTGCCGCTTCTCAGTCGTTAAGGTCGGGAGGTAAATAATATGTCAGAACACAATAAAAAAGATAAGGATTCCTACGCAAGAGATACCCTTGCATTCACAGTTCCGCCGGAAGAACGCAGGCGTCCTCAGAATCCGTACCCACAGAACAGATATCCACAGGAGCAGTACAACCAGAATTACTATCCAAATGGTCAGTACCCGCAAAATGGTTATCCCTATGAGCAGTACCCCCAGGAACAGTATTATCAGGGACAGCAATATCCTCAGGGTCAGCGTCCTCCACAGGGACAGTCAAGACCTCAGGGGCAACGTCCTCCGCAAGGTCAGCAAAGACCACAGGGACAGCGCCCTCCGCAGGGTCAGCAAAGACAACAGGGACAGCGTCCTCCGCAAGGTCAGCAGAGACCACAACAAGGACAGCAAAGACCACAGGGTCAGCGTCCACAACAGGGACAGTCAAGACCACCGCAAAAAAAGCAGTCCCCACAGCGAAAATCAAACCCACAGCCAAAGAGAACTCAGCCGGCAAAGCAGAAACCGGTAAAACAGAAAAAGCGCCGCCGAATGGGGTGTGTTACAAAAATAATCATTTCACTGCTCAGTCTGCTGGTACTGTTATTTATCATATACTCAGTAATCGCCTGGTCACTGATTGGCAAGGTAAATGTTGTGGACACCGGAGAACGCTTAACACCGTCACACACCCTTTACAGTTCATCGTCTGTCAGAAACATTCTTCTTATCGGCTCTGACTCACGAGGCGAAGACAGAGGGCGTTCAGATTCTATGATACTTCTGTCCATAAACAGCAGGACAAACAAGATATCCCTTGTTTCCCTTATGCGTGATTCCTACGTTCAGATTCCGGGTTACGGCAGTGACAAGCTTAATGCTGCCTACTCCTACGGCGGTCCGGAACTGCTGATGGACACGATAGAAGAGAATTTCTATATTGATATAGACGATTACTTTATGGTGAATTTCATTTCCTTTGCCAATATTGTTGACGCAGTAGGCGGAGTTGAAATCGAAGTCAGCGACGAAGAGGCGGACGCCATAAACGTTCTCCTTGACAGCAAAGAGGGCAACACCCTTTTCGGTACTCCCGACGAAAGCGATTATTTAAGCGGCGGCGGTACATACAAGCTCAACGGCAAGCAGGCTTTGTGCTACTCACGTTTAAGATACGTGGGAAATGCCGACTTTGAGCGTACCGAAAGACAGCGTAAAGTCCTGACGGAAATAATCAAAAGCGCCGGAACTACCAACCCGTTCAAGCTTGGACAGTCCGCAAAGGACGTTCTTCCGTCAATGGAAACCAACATGAGCAAATTCAGTATGTATCTCCTCTCTCTTCGTCTGCCGTCACTTCTTATCGGGTACGACATTGAACAGGTCAGAATACCGGCAGAGGATACCTACTGGGGTTCAACGATTGACGGTCAGTCAGTGCTTGAAATTGACTTCGACGCGAATCTTGAAATAATTGAAAATGAACTTTACTGAAAAGTTCCGTAAACAAGTATAACCTGAGAAGTTTTTCTCAGGTTATTTTTATAAAAATTGAGATTTAACAGTTTGATAAACTGGAATTTGCAAATATCATTTTGCATTTCTATATGAAATCACAATATGACTTGGTGCAAATAATATTGATGCTATAATCAATAGCACTGACCTACTCATAATTCCACTAAATAAGAACAAAATTGAAGGAATAATAGAAAGTGCTAATGCTCTGAAAACGCTGTTTCTCTTAAAACATATAATCCAAATTGCACAATAAAGCATTACCAATATGGCATCTACAATCAGATACAGTGCAAATGCTTCGTCAGACCACCACCCGAACCAAGTTCCCGGAATATTGATTATCATGAATCCGAAACAACCCAATCTCCCTACTTGTTCTATGACCTCAACATATTTTTTGTTCCACTTATTATGAAATCCATCTTTGCACTTAATCGCAAATACAATATTGGGTATCATAATGACTACAATAAAAATCAGCCCAAAAACATTAAACCATTCCATATTATCCACCACCACAATTCCGATTTACCGCTAAGTTTATTATATCACATGCACTGCACAAAATCAAACACAAAGCCGTCTGATTCAATCACAGAATTTAAATGTATTCCCCTTGTTTGTCTTGCTGTCATAAACTCCCCGGTCAGCAAGTTTATAGATAGAATCAAAGGTCAGTCCGCCTTTGTTCAGAACTGCTCCAAGACTTACATTTATCCCCTCTGTCATTGGTTCTATGTGAATTTTTGAAATCTCATCAAAAAATCTGTTTATTATTTCGGAAGCGGCTTCTTCGGAATTTATATCAACAAAGTATACGGCAAACTCATCACCGCCAAGACGCATCACAATATCTTTCGGTCTTTTTACGCTCTGAAGAGCTCTTGCGATACCGATAAGCACATCATCACCCACATTGTGACCATATTTATCATTTACAAGCTTAAATTTGTCAACATCAAACAGGCAGAACAATCCCTCTTTTTTATTGGACAGGAGTTCAGAAATCATTCGCTCTCCGTATCCACGGTTGAAAATACCCGTCATCAGATCGGTCTGTGAGAGATACAGGAGATGATTTTCTTTTTTCTTTTCTTCATCAATGCATTCCACAGCATAAAGAACATAGCGCAGTTTTTCATGTTCAGTGTTTTTCACCCTTATGAACCGTGCCCTGCACCAGCCACTGACTTTTCCATGAAACACAGCCGAAATTGCCAGCTGACCTTTCATACGTTCTTCAAGGGTAGAAAAATCTGTAAATTCCACCATAAGTGCACGGTGTTCCTCCGAGACTATATTAAGCATTACATTATGTATTTTTTCCTGACTGCTTTCAAAATTTTCAGACCACATTTCAATATACCTGTTCGACTTCATGGGAAACAGCTTGTCATCAATCAGGTCAAATATGTGAAGAGAAATGTAAACTTCTGATAACGCAGACAGAACATATTTATCACGGGTAATATCGTCTATCACTGAATATTCCCTCCTTTTGCAAATTTCGACTTTTTCTTTAATTATAGCACAGTAAAAATAAAAAATCAACATGGAAACACAAAGCCGTCTCCGAAAAAATCAGAAACGGCTTTTTCTTATTGCTCATAAGTTGAGAGGATATTAAGAGCAACTTCTTTTCTTGTCTGTCTTGTGTCCATAGCCTGTTTTTCAATGTACCTGTGCGCCTGTGGCTCGGAAAATTTCAGATACTGTATAAGACAGCATTTTGCTCTGTTTACAAGACGTATTTCTTCAATTTTAGTCTGAAGCTTGAAGTTTTCTGTCTGAAGTCCCAGCATTCGTGAACGTGTTGCAGAAACAAGCTTTACGGACTGATGAAAAATTGCTTTGTTGACAGGTTTCGGAATAACACATACACCGTAACAGCTGAGTTTGTCGGAAACATCATCGGCAATATCCGATTTGCAGATAAGAATAATTCCCGAATTTGAGGACTCCGCCGCCTTGACTGAAAATTCATGTCCGAATTCATTAGACAGAGGTGTATTGATGACGATTAGCTCATATTCAGTCTGGTCAATACATCGCCTTGCATCATTTCCGCTGTTTGTATTGGTTATCTGTGTGTAACCTGATACCTTTAAAAGCTGTGAAAGAAGTTCAATCCCCTTGTCAGAACCCGATGCTAACAGCACTCTGCCCATAAATTTCACAACCTTTTA
>JALEVO010000094.1 GCA_022788225.1 Oscillospiraceae bacterium
CACAAATTACAGACCACAGTTCTATTTCAGAACAACTGACGTTACTGGTATCGTAACTCTTCCAGAGGGCGTTGAAATGTGTACTCCTGGTGATAACGTTGAAATGAACGTTGAACTGATTACACCAATCGCTATCGAAGAAGGACTTCGTTTCGCTATCCGTGAAGGCGGACGTACAGTAGGTTCAGGCGTTGTTACTGCAATTAATGAATAATAATTAACTTTTTTAGAAGAGACAGAATTTATTTTCTGTCTCTTTTTTTATGCAATAATAATAAAATATCTATTGAATTCAGAGCGGCTTGTAGAAAAAATACAAGCTGCTTTGTGCATATCAAACAAAATGGTTGAAATAAATTTGGTACAATTTCTTTTTATCAGTTTACCAATTAAACTTGACGTTTTTTTGTAATTGTATTATAATAATATGTGCACAGTGGTGAAGTGTGGGGATTTGATGTAAAAAATTCATTTTTTTGGTGAATTGGTCCCAAAATGTCGGAAAGGTGGTGTCGGAAATGGCTCTTACAGCTCTTATGGGTACTTATCATCATAATATAGACGCTAAGGGAAGAATGAGCTTTCCGACAAAACTTAGAGATATTCTTGGGGGAGAATTTTATGTCACTAAAAGCATTAACCAGAAGTGTCTGACTATATATTCAAAAGACGAGTGGGAAAAACTCGCTGCTAAGGTTGCGGCTCTGCCGGATTCAATGGGCGGTCTGGATATAAAAAGATGGCTTTTTTCAGGCGCTGGTGAACTGATTCCGGACAAGCAGGGAAGAGTGCTTATTCCATCAGATCTGCGCGATTTTGCAGGTCTGACTAAGGATGTTGTTGTCATAGGTCTTGATGACAAAG
Organism: Oscillospiraceae bacterium; assembly: GCA_022788225.1. Classification (GTDB taxonomy): domain Bacteria; phylum Bacillota; class Clostridia; order Oscillospirales; family Ruminococcaceae; genus Porcipelethomonas. The sequence continues at coordinate 865 of JALEVO010000094.1, forward strand.
CTGAAATATGGGATAAAGAACTCTGGGATAACCAGCAGAATAATATGGATATGGAAAAAATGCTTGCTGCAATGCAGCAGCTTGGTATCTAAGGAGAAGTATTATGGAGTTTTCTCACGTTTCTGTATTGCTCAGTGAGAGTATTGAGGGGCTTGCTGTCCGCCCTGACGGCATTTATGTCGACGGGACTGCCGGAGGCGCCGGTCACTCAAAAAAAATTGCAGAAAAGCTCACAGACGGCGGTCAGCTTATCGCTCTGGACAGAGATCCTGACGCAATTGAAATTGCATCTGAACGGCTTGCAGGATATAATGCAAAGGTTATAAGAAGCAACTACTCTGATATGCGTCATGTTCTTGACTCCCTTGGGATAGATAAGGTTGACGGTGTTTTGCTTGATCTGGGTGTATCTTCCCATCAGCTTGATACTCCTGAACGTGGTTTTTCCTACAATTATGATGCTCCACTTGACATGAGAATGAGTCAGGAGGGTATAAGTGCTTACGATATTGTAAATAATTATACCCAGGAACAGCTTGCAAAAATTATTTTTGAATACGGTGAGGAGAAATTTTCAAGAAAAATTGCTGCTGAAATCGTATCAAGAAGGCAGGCAAAACCTGTTTCAACCACGCTTGAACTAGCAGATATTATAAAATCCAGTGTTCCGGCGAAGGTGAGACGGGAAAAGAATCCATGCAAAAAAACCTTTCAGGCAATCAGAATTGCAGTAAACGGCGAATTTGAGCATCTTTCAAAAGGTCTGGACGCTGCGTTTTACAGCCTGAAACCCGGCGGAAGGCTGGCTGTAATAACATTTCATTCTCTTGAGGACAGAATTGTAAAGCAGCGTTTTGCCGGCTGGTGTAAAGGGTGTATCTGTCCGCCGGATTTTCCGCAGTGTGTCTGCGGCAGAACGCCGGAGGGAAAACTCGTCAACAGAAAGCCTATCGAGGCAGGCGGGGATGAACTCGGACAGAATAACCGAAGCAGAAGTGCTAAGCTTAGAATCATAGAAAGGAGATAGGTGCTTTGCTATGGCAGCAGATAACTCAGCTCATGAATACTATCAGCATAATCGTGCCCATAAACCTAACCGAGGTTATCGTTACAATGAGCCGGTTTACAGACCTCAGCCCCCTGAGGAACGGCCGGAAGACAGGCGGGCATCTAATATCACTATGAAAAAGATTCCTCCTAAAAGAGGCTCAGCTTCAAAGGTGTTTCTTATTGCACTTTCTGTATTTTCAATATGTTTCGTTGTCATTTCGGGCAAGGTTGAAACAAGTAAAATTTACCGTCAGATTTCAAGCGCAGAGAGTAATCTTGAAAGTGTGCAAAGCGAAAATGTACGCTTGCAGTCAGAGCTTGAAAGCAAAATGACTCTGAAGAATGTTGAAGAATATGCAGTTAAGGTATTAGGACTGCAGAAGCTTAATAACACTCAGATTGAGTATGTTGAAACGCAGACTGACGATGTGGTTGAGATCCCCGGAGAAGATAAAAACGTTTTTGTCAGGATAAAAGATAAATTTGACAAGTTCGTGGAATATATCTTCGGGTAAAGCAATATTATTAAATAGAAAACGGCAGTATATATAAAAAGAAGCCGTCGGGATAATAAACGGAGAACAAAAAAACGGGTGTACGGAAACAGGAGCTTCGGCACAGAGGATACGTCTGCAAGTATCTGTGTGCCGCTGATTCCTCTAAATAATATTATCTGTGCCGTTTATCGGTAAAAAATTACAAACTAAGTAATTGAAAGTGTTTGCTTTTATAATTAAGCATATTTATTTAGTGTGTTTAATTATAAGAACAACTATGACATTTGCCAGGGCAGGGAAAAGGAGTTTATCCCTGCCTTGTTTTGTTTGAAAATCTTATGGAGGAACTTATGGCAGATAAACCAACAATTCAGATGAAAATACGAACCAATTACTTTATCTTAGGGTTCATTCTTATTTTCGTTGTATTAATTATAGGAAGACTGTTTAAGCTTTCAGTCCTTGATAATAAATTCTATCAGGAAAAAGCCAATGCAGACCACTTTGGTTCTATTTCAATTTCTGCAAACCGTGGTGCGATTTATGATACGAACGGTGTTATACTTGCCCAGAGTGCAACGGTTTACAAGGTTTTTATGGATCCTGACCTGTTCCGCAGTGAAATTGCCAAAAAGGACGAGGAAGTCAAGGCACAGCAGAAACAGGTCGCAAAGGGTGAACTTCCTGCCGGTACAGTAATAAAAACAGCAGAAGAAGTTCAGAATGATGTTATTGAATACCTTGCAGAACAGCTTGAAATTGAGGTATCAAAAATTGAAGAGGCAATGAATAAGGATTCGCAGTATCAGGTTCTGAAAACACAGGTTGAAAAACCGGCTGCGGACAACATTATAGCCTTTATGGATGAAAATGATATCAATTCAATACAGATTGAGGAGGATACGAAAAGATATTATCCGCAGGATGAGCTTGCAGCGGCTGTAATTGGATTTACAAATGCTGATGGTGACGGACAGTATGGTCTGGAATACCAGTATGATGAATACCTTTCCGGAATTGACGGCAAGGTAATATCCGCAAAGGATGCAAACGGAAATGAAATGCCATACAGATATTCCAAAACCTATGAGGCACAGGACGGTAACTCACTCTATCTCACAATCGACAGAACTCTTCAGTATTCACTTGAAAAAAATCTTGAAGAAATTGTAAGTCAGTTTGAGATTGAGGACAGGGCCTGCGGAATAATAATGAATGCTAAAACCGGTGCAATATTAGCTATGGCAACTGCTCCAGGTTTTGATCTGAACAATCCGTCTGACGTTGATGACCTGCAGATAGCACAGACTGCTCAGGATTTGGGTTTTCTGAATATAGAAAAAAATGATGTTATAAAAAAGGATACTGCAAAATCATTGCTTGATACCCTTACGGAAAAGCAGTATACCGATGCTTATGTTGCGGCAAGAGAGCAGCAGTGGAAAAACAAAGCGATTACAGAACTTTATATTCCTGGTTCAGTTTTTAAGGTTGTAACAAGCTCTGCGGCTCTTGAAGAAAGCGCTGTAAAGACAAGTGATACCTTTGACTGTACCGGTGCAGTAACGGTTTATGAGGGAACACAGCCTATCCATTGCTGGAAAACTTCCGGTCACGGAACACAGACATTCGTTGAGGCTATAACAAATTCATGCAACCCTGCTTTTATTGAAATAGGAAGAAGACTTGGTGCGGACAAATTCTTTGATTATTTCAAGGCATACGGTCTGACAGAAAAAACCGGAATTGACCTTCCGGCTGAATCGACAAGTATCTATCAGGGACTTGACGGCATGGGACCTGTCGAACTGGCGTCATGCTCATTCGGTCAGACAAATAAGGTTACACCTATTGAGATGATTACTGCTTATGCGGCTGTAATAAACGGCGGAAACCTTGTTACACCTTATGTTGTAAGCAAGATTGTGGATAATGACGGCAATGTTGTACTTACAAATGAGAGAACAGTAAAGCGTCAGGTTATTTCAGAGGAAACCTCCAGGATAATGAGTGAAACCCTTGAACAGGTTGCAATCGGCAACGGTGCATATATAAAGGGTTATCATGTAGGCGGTAAGAGCGGTACTTCCGAAAAGCTTGACGAATATGCAGGTACTGACGAGGACCCTATGAGATATGTTGCGTCATACTGCTGTTTTGCACCGGCCGACGACCCGGAAATTATTATGCTTATTATGGCAGACGAGCCGATGTCCGGAGAATATTACGGAAGTAAAATTGCTGTTCCGTGCTCAAGAAAGGTTATGGAGGAAATTCTGCCTTATCTTGGATATTATCCGGAATACACCGATGAAGAAGCTAAGAATATGGATGTTCAGGTGCCGTTTGTAGAGGATAAAAAAGTTGAAGAGGCAAAGCAGGCGCTGGATGCTAAAGGACTTACATATCAGGTAGTCGGCGAGGGTGACACAGTCTGCGGACAGATGCCGATTTCAGGAAGTACTGTGGCACAGGGCGGAACAGTTATACTCTATACACAGAAAAACTATACACAGGAAGAGGCAGAAGTGCCTGACCTGACTGGTTATTCTCTTACTGACGCAAACTATCTCCTTACAACTGCCGGACTTAACCTGATAGCAGGCGGTGCGTCAACGGATTCAGATTCAGCTGTGGTAATGGCACAGTCTGTTGCGGCAGGAACCAAGGTGGCAAAGGGTACGGTAATCGAACTGACATTTGGTGTAAACGACCAGTCGGGCTGATACCACAAATATACATGATATAAGCAGATTATAGTAAACGAAAATTATTTTTTAGTTTACTATCAGCCGATATGCACGGAGTGACCGTAGGGAACGGATGTGCAAGGCAATATTAATTAAACAATTATAGTGAAAGACAAATTAATTTTGTCGTTCACTATAATTTTACAGGCGGTGGAAATAAATGAAACTTTATAAACTGATTGAAGGAATAGCCGAAACGGCGCTGGACGACATTGAAATAAGCGGTATTACCGATAATACATCAAAGGTTGAAAAGGACTGTATATTCGTGTGCGTAAAGGGTGCGTCCTTTGACGGTCACAGTGCTGCGGAAAAAATGCTTGAAAAGGGTGCGGCACTTGTTGTAGCCGAGCATGATTTAGGACTTGGCGACAGGCAGATAATAACTGAAAATTCAAGAAAGTTTTACGGTGAACTTTGTGCGGCATGGTTTGACCATCCGGAAAAAAAGCTTGATATAATCGGCGTTACCGGTACAAACGGCAAAACCACAATAACAAACGTTATAAAAAATATTCTGATGTCCTGCGGCATTAAAACTGGTCTTATCGGAACTATAAGAAATGAAATAGGTGATGAGGCTGTCCATACTGACAACACAACTCCTATGGCGTTTGATTATATGGCACTGCTTGATAAAATGGTAAAGGCAGGCTGCAAATATGCAGTTATGGAGGTTTCATCATTCGGGCTTGTGCAGTACAGAATTGGTCCGACACATTTCAAAGTGGGCGTGTTTACCAATCTGACACAGGATCATCTTGATTACCATAAAACTATGGAAAATTACTATCAGGCAAAGAAAATGATGTTTGACCAGTGTGACGACGTCATAATCAATACTGATGATGAATACGGCAAACGCCTTTACGACGAAATAAACTGCCGCAAATATACCTGCGGAGTAGGGAATAAAGCGGATTTCTATGCCGATAATGTTAATATAAAGGCAAACGGAACAGAGTTTGATTACCATTGCGGAAACCAGTCAGAACACGTTGTTACTAAAATGATTGGCATGTTCAATGTGTTCAACGTAATGGCGGCTATGAGCGTATGCGCAAAGCTTGGACTGGATATGACTGATATCCTTAAAGCCGTGGGCGAATACAAGGGCGTTAAAGGAAGGTGTGAGATAATACCTACCGGCAGAGATTTTACTGTAATCTGCGACTACGCCCACACTCCCGACGCAATTGAAAATATTCTTTCAAGCGTCAGAGAATACACAGAGGGCAGACTGATTTGTCTTTTCGGCTGCGGCGGAAACAGGGATTCAAAAAAGCGTCCGCTTATGGCAATGGCGGCGGCAAAGTATGCCGACAGACTGATTATCACATCTGATAACCCGAGAGACGAAATTCCGGAGGCTATCATTGACGATATTCTTGCCGGACTTACAGGAAAAGAGATACCCTTTGACGTTGTAGTCGACAGAACCGAGGCGATTTATCATTCACTGAAAATTGCAGAAAAGGGCGATATAATAGTGCTTGCCGGAAAGGGACATGAGGATTATCAGGTACTGTCCGGAAACGAGCATATACATTTTGATGAAAGAGAGATAGTTTCAGAGGGACTGAAACTGATTGACTGATGGAAAAATTAATGTTATCTGAAATTGCTGGTGCGCTGGGTGCGTCATGTCCGGCAGAAATGGAAATTACTGAAATATCAACTGATACCAGAAACCTTCCGGAGGGCTGTTTGTTCGTTGCTATAAAGGGCGATAGATTTGACGGTCACAACTTTATCCCGAAAGCTATCGAATCGGGTGCTGCGGCAGCTTTATCTGAAAAGCAAATTGAGGGCTGTCCGTGTGTTGTTGTGGAAAACACAAGAAAAGCCTACCTTGACCTTGCAGGCTATTACAGAAGAAAATTTTCTCCTGTTCTTGTGGGAGTAACCGGAAGTGTGGGTAAAACCACCACAAAGGAAATGATTGCACTTGTGCTGTCTGAAAGATTTCACTGCCTTAAAACCAAGGGCAATCTTAACAACGAAATAGGATTGCCAAAAACGCTGTTTACAATGGACAGCACTCACGAAGCAGCAGTTATTGAAATGGGAATGTCCGACTTCGGCGAGATTTCAAGGCTTTCAAAGGCGGCTGCTCCTACAATCGGTGTTATAACTAATATCGGCTTTTCACATATTGAAAATCTGAAAACACAGGAAGGTATTTTACAGGCAAAGCTTGAAATACTGGACGGTATGACTGAAAATGCCCCTCTTGCTGTAAACGGTGATGACTCACACCTTGCACCGTTAAGGGATAAGCTTTCAGCACAGCGTCCGGTTTATCTTTTCGGAATTGACAACGTAAACTGTGATTTCAGAGGAACTGATATCAAGGAAACAGACGGTGTTACCGCATTTACCGTAAATTACAGCGGCAAAAGCTGTACAGCAGAGATACCGTGCGTTGGCAGACACAATGTTCTGAATGCACTTGCGGCTTTCTGTGTGGGTACAATTGCAGGAATGAGCGAATCTGAAATAGTTTCAGCGCTGAAAAAGTATCAGCCGGACGGAATGCGCCAGAATATAATCAAAAAGGGCGGAGTGACCGTTATTATCGACTGCTACAATGCAAGTCCCGACTCCATGAAAGCGTCCCTTGGCGTACTTGCCGGAATGAAGACACAGGGCAGGAAAATTGCCGTTTTAGGGGATATGCTGGAGCTTGGAGAGGCGTCTGAAAAGCTGCATAGTCTTGTTGGGGAATATGTTCACGAGGCAAATCCGGATATGCTTTTCTGCTACGGCAAGGACGCTGAGTTTATCGCAAAGAAAAGCGGTATTGACAGCGAATTTACAGACAATAAACAACAGCTTACAGAATCTGTCAGGTCATACATAAAGGACGGCGATGTGATACTGTTCAAGGCAAGCCGTGGTATGAAGCTTGAAGAGGTAATAGACAGCCTGTTTGATAAGGAGGGTGAATGATGTCATATTGGATAACTGTTACAGTTTCTTTATTATCCTTTGCACTGGCGGCAATTATTGGTATAGTTTTAATACCGTTTCTTAAAAAAATCCATTTCGGACAGACAATTCTTGAAATAGGTCCGGCATGGCACAAGTCAAAGCAGGGAACGCCGATAATGGGCGGTTTCATGTTTATAATCAGCAGCGTTGTTGCAACGATTGTTGGATATCTGCTTTTCAAGTCTGACAGCATGATTGACCTTACTGAAAAGACTGCCGGAAACAATGCCATAAGACTTCTTTCCTGCATTATTTTTTCAGTACTGTTTTCCGGTATTGGTTTTCTTGACGATTATATCAAAGCGGTCAAAAAGCAGAATCTCGGACTGAATCCGAAGCAGAAAATGGTTATGCAGTTTGTGCTTGCGGCTGCATTTTTAGCAATGCTTTACGCTCTGGGCGACAAGTCCACAAAGATTGATTTTATCTTTTTTGACATTGATTTCGGAATTTTCTATTATCCGATAATGATACTTTTCATAATTTATGTATCAAATGCAGTCAACCTTACAGACGGCGTTGACGGACTTTGCGGCTCGGTAACATTTATCACAATGCTTGCAATGTCGTCAATCTGTGGTATACTTAAATCTTATGAAATCTCAATTTATGCGTCTGCCGTTGCAGGGGGCTGTATGGGATTTCTTATCTGGAATCTCCACCCGGCTAAATGTTTTATGGGCGATACAGGTTCAATGTATCTTGGCGGTGCATTTGTAGCGGTGGGTCTTACAACTCACCAGCACCTGATGATTGTCGTAGTCGGACTGGTTTACATTCTTGAGGCACTGTCAGTTGTGATACAGGTTTCTTATTTCAAATTCACTGCAAGACAGCATTACAAAAAGACTGGTGAAAAGGGCAAGGGAAAGAGAATTTTCAAGATGTCGCCTATTCATCATCACTTTGAAATGTGCGGATTCAGCGAGTATAAAATCGTTATAACATTCTCGCTGGCAGCAATTGTTTTTTCAGCTTTAGGAGTTTTATCGGTTATGTAAAATAAAGGAGGAGCAGATTTTGTCTGGAAACTATGGCGTCGGTGCGTCCGCAATACAGGGCGGAATGAATCCGGCAAGAAAAAAAGCAAAACGAAAAATAAATCCTTTGTTTTCACGGGGAGTAATGGATCTGACATTTTTTCTTATCATAATGACTCTTCTTGTAATCGGAATTGTAATGATGTTTTCTGCCAGCTATGCATGGGCACTGAACGAAAGCGGCGGCGAAAGCGGAACAGGCTATGCAGTCAAGCAGACTGTTATGGCGGCAATCGGACTTGTTGCACTGCTTTTTTTCTCATACTTTGACTATCACCATTTCAGCAGTCCGAAAATAGCAATAGGGCTTTATGTAGTGTGTCTGATTATGCTGCTGATGGTCTTTACGCCGCTGGGTATAACTCATAACGGTGCTACAAGATGGCTTAATCTTGGAATCGAATTCCAGCCGTCAGAGCTTATGAAATTTGCAATTATCATTCTGTTTTCTTATCTGATAGTGCAGAATTACAATAAAATGAATAAGTTTTTTGTTGGTATAGTTCCGTTTGCGGTACTGCTGGGAGCAGTGGTTTTAATTCTTATGAACCAGCCCCACCTTTCATGTACAATTCTGATCTGTGCAGTTGCAGTTACACTTATGTTTGTGGGCGGAGTACGCTGGAAACATATAGGTATCCTTATAGCTGTAGGCGCAGCAGGACTTGCTTTGCTTGTATTTATCAAAAGTCAGGGTGAGGAAGGCTTTACTTACTTTTCAAAACGATTCCAGTCATGGCTTGACCCGTTTTCTGATGCAAATGACGCAACATGGCAGACCTGTCAGTCACTGATTGCAATTGGTTCGGGCGGACCATTCGGTCTGGGACTGGGCGAATCAAGACAGAAATTCATGTACCTGCCGGAAACACAGAACGACTTCGTTTTTGCCATTGTCTGTGAAGAACTGGGCTTTGTGGGAGCAGTAACTATAATCCTGCTTTTTGCACTTCTTGTAATAAGAGGTTTTTTTATAGCGTCCAAAGCTAATGACAAGTTCGGTATGCTGCTGACTATCGGTATCACGGTTCAGATAGGAATACAGGCATTTCTGAATATTGCCGTTGTAAGCAATCTGATTCCTAACACAGGTATCAGTCTGCCGTTTTTCAGCTACGGCGGTACTGCCCTTATAATGCAGCTTGCGGAAATGGGTGTTATACTCAATGTTTCAAGACAGGCGTCAATGGAAACCTAAGGCAACACTGCACAATCATGCGATATTGCCTTTAATTGAAAGGATATTTGTTTTATGAAGGTTTTACTTGCCGGAGGCGGTACGGGGGGACACATCAATCCTGCCCTTGCAATAGCCTCAATTATAAAAGAACATAAGCCTGACACGGAATTTCTCTTTGCCGGAACTCCCAACGGTATGGAGGCAAGGCTTATTCCGCAGGCAGGGTATAAGTTTGCGCCGATAAAAGTTGCTGGCTTTCAGCGTAAACTTACACTTAAAAATATAAAGCGAAATTGTCAGGCACTTTGCTATCTTGCAACGTCCGGTCCGAGGGCAAAGCAGATAATCAAGGAATTTCAGCCGGATATTGCAATTGGTACCGGCGGATATGTAAGCGGACCAGTTATCAGAATGGCTGCAAAAATGGGAGTTGCAACGGCAATCCACGAACAGAATGCCTATCCGGGCGTTACCAACAAGATTCTTGCAAAAGAGGTTGACAAGGTAATGCTGACCGTCAAGGAAGCCCTTGAATATATGGACAACAGCGTTAACTACACTATAACCGGACTTCCGGTAAGGGACGGTATTTCCACAAAATCAAAGTCACAGGCAAGACGTGAACTTGGCTTTGATGATGAAATGTGTATACTTTCCTTTGGCGGCAGTCTGGGGGCAGGGTGCATAAATGATACTATGAGCGCTGTTATTGAGTGGCACACAAAAAACGGTCTGAAAATAAATCATATCCATGGCTACGGCGGAATGGGAAAGGAGACTTTTCCGTCGGCAATGACTAAAAAAGGCATACCAATGAAAAGTAATCGCCTGCGTATCACGGAATATATAAACGATATGGATACCTGTCTTGCGGCGGCTGATTTGGTGATATGCCGTGCCGGAGCGTCAACTTTAGCAGAACTTGAGGCAGCCGGAAAAGCATCGATTCTGATTCCGTCACCGATAGTTGCAGGAAATCACCAGTTTCATAATGCCAACGTTCTCGGAAAAGCCGGAGCGGCTATTGTGATAGAGCAGAAAAACGTCACAAATGAACTTATGATAAATACGGTAAAGGACCTTTACGAAAACAGGCATAAGCTTAATTCCATGTCAGTAAATGCCGCTGAACTTGCTGTCAGGGACACAAATGACAGAATCTATGCAGTAATTGAGGAGTTAGCGGCATTAAGGCAACACCGCACAATTAACGGCTGACGCCTTTGCCGCACATCTGCTTGCAGATTTTCCGTCATATCGCATAAAAATCTCTTGACATACGCCAGTATGCCTGTGAGCTTTTTATGTAATCTGCCGAAAAATCTGACTGCGCATCTGTACGACAATAATTATGCGGTATTGCCTTAAAAAAGTAGCAGTTTTCACCGCCAGAGCATAATATAAGGTAAAAAACTTTGGTGGTGCTTGAAATGACTGCTCAGAAATTCATAATTGAGGGAGGGACGCCTTTGCAGGGTGAACTGAAAATTCAGGGAGCCAAAAACAGCGTTCTGCCCATTATTGCCGCAGCAGCTATGTGCAGCGGAGAAACTGTATTAGAAAACTGTCCGGAGATAACCGATACCTATTCCTCATCACGAATCATGACTCACCTCGGCTTTAACTGCGTATTTAAAAACAATACCATGACAATAAAAAGCAAGGGGCAGAGAATAAGTGAGATTCCCGATGAGCTTATGCGTGAAATGCGTTCGTCCATTATTTATATGGGTGCGCTGACTGGTTCTCTGGGCGAATGTACCATGACTTTTCCCGGCGGCTGTGAGCTGGGTCCCAGACCTATTGATATGCACATTGCCGCATTAAAAAAGCTTGGGGCAAAGGTCAGCGACGAATACGGTATAATAAAGTGTACCGCTGAAAACGGTCTGCATGGGGCAAAGATTAACTTAAATTATCCCTCCGTAGGTACAACGGAGAACATTATGCTTGCCGCCGCTCTTGCAAAGGGTGAAACCGTTATTTACAATGCGGCAAGAGAACCGGAAATATCTGACCTTGCTGGTTTTCTCAACAGGTGCGGTGCAAGGATAAAGGGTGCGGGGAACAGTACTGTAATAATTGAGGGAGTGAAAAAACTTCACGGATGTACATATTCCGTAATGCCCGACCGTATTGCCGCAGCAACCTATATTTCCGCAGCTGCTTCAACAGGTGGAGAAATAACCCTTAATGGAATTGACAGGAGCATTTGTGAAAGTTATATTTCTGTGTTTGAACAAATGGGCTGTAAATTTTATGAATACAGTGACAGAATCTATGTTGACGCAAAGAGAAATCTTAAAGGTGTGAACAAAATCACTACCATGCCTCATCCGGGGTTTCCCACAGACGCACAGGCAGTTATAATGGCGGCACTGTGCAAAGCGTCAGGCAGCAGTATATTTGTAGAAAATATATTTGAAAACAGATACAGGCACGTTGACGCACTTGTGAAAATGGGCGCTGACATAAAGGTCATAGGTAAAGCGGCAATAGTGAATGGTGTTGATAAGCTTTACGGTGCAAAGGTTTCTGCCACAGACCTGCGGGGCGGTGCGGCAATGGCGGTTGCCGGACTCGGTGCAGAGGGTGTAACGGAGATATCCGAAATACGTCATATAGACAGGGGATATGAGAACTTTGAGGGAGCAATAGCAGCACTTGGGGGTAAAATCCGCAGGACGTGAATTTAAAGGAAGAGAACAATGAGAGATGTTGTAAAAACAAACGTAAAGAGAGAGCAAAACAGAAAACGCAAAAGAAGACGCCGACGTCATACGTCCCTATATATATTTCTTGTAATTTTAATGGTTATCGGAATAGGCGTTCTTCTATCGGTCACACTGCTTTTTAATATAAAAAAAATTGTCGTAAAGGGCGATGTTGACTATAAAAATGAGGATATAATAAATGTGTCCGGAATCAGCAACGGCGACAATCTTGTAAAGCTTGATTCAAAAAAGGCTTCGGATAATATACTTGCAAGCATGATTTATATTGAAAGTGCTGATATTGACAAACAGTATCCGGGAACACTTGTTATTAACGTATCAAGATGTATTTCTACCGCTTATGTGGAATGTGAGGACGGTTTCCTGATAGTTTCAGCAAAGGGCAAAATACTTGACAAGGTTAAGGAAATGACTGAACAGCTGCTGATTATTAAGGGCTTTGAACCGGTTAATGAAACTCCGGGTACATATCTTCAGTCGGCAGACCAGCAGAAAGATGATATAGTGACTGAATTTCTTGAAAATTCGGGTGAGGAAGAAAAGCACAAAATAACATCTGTTGATATGACTGATAAATATGATATTACTGTTGTTTACGAAAACCGTATAACCTTTGAAATGGGAAATTCCAACGATATTTCATATAAACTTAATCTTGCCGGAACTGTTCTTGATGAAATAAGTGATGACAAAAAAGGCACTATGAAAATGGTCGGTTCAAATCAGATTTCTTTCCGTGATAAGGACGATAAAGTAAAAACTGAAAACAGCAATAAGATACCAATAAAAGAGGAGGATATGCCTTCAACAGAAGCAACTGAAAGTGCAGAGCCTGCCGAAGAAATTCCTGCTGATGACGGGTATTCAGAAGAGGAATATTCAGAGGAAGACTATTATGACGACGGATATTATGAAGACGAATATTCTGATGAAAACTATTATGAGGAAGAATATTCAGAAGATGAATATTACGAAAATGAAGAGTATTATGAATAAGAAAAGCATCAAATCAAAAAAAGTATGAAATAAAATCAAAAAAAATTAAAATATGACTTGAAATATTCTGTAAAGTATGATAATATAATAATATGTATTGTTAATATTAGAAATTACAACTTGATTTTCAGGGAATGAAATAAATTTAGGAGGAATTGTAAATGACAGACTTCAATTTTGAAGAGGCTTTCGACCCGCAGGTTAGCATTAAGGTAATCGGTGTCGGAGGCGGCGGCGGAAATGCTCTGAACTGTATGGTTGATGCCGGTGTAAAGGATATTGAATATATTGCTGTTAACACCGATGCAAAGGCACTTAACAGATCAAAGGCTACAACAAAGATTCAGATCGGTGCAAAGCTGACAAAGGGCAGAGGTGCCGGAAACAGACCAGAAGTAGGTGAGCGTTCAGCTGAAGAAAACAGAGATGAGATTGAAGCATCTCTCAAGGGCGCTGATATGGTGTTTATTACTGCCGGTATGGGCGGCGGAACAGGTACAGGTGCTGCTCCGGTCGTAGCTGAAATTGCTCAGGAAATGGGACTTCTGACTGTTGCAGTTGTAACAAAGCCGTTTGCTTTTGAAAGAGAGCAGAAAATGCAGCAGGCTGAAAGAGGTATTGAGGAACTTAAAAAATATGTTGACTCACTTATAGTTATCCCTAACGAAAGACTTCTTGACGGTCTTGAAAAGCAGCCGACAATGCTCGAATCATTTGCTCTTGCAGATGATATACTCAAAACAGGTGTAAAGAGTATCTCAGACCTTATCACAGAGGACGGATACATAAATCTCGACTTCGCAGATGTATCCACAATCATGAAAGGTGCAGGCTATGCTCATATGGCTATCGGACACGGCTCAGGCAAGGATAAGGCTGCCGAGGCAGCAAAGGCTGTTATTTCCAGCCCGCTGCTTGAAACATCTATTTCCGGTGCAAGACGTCTGCTTATCAATATTACAATGTCAGAGGATATTATGGCATCTGATGTTGATACAGCAACAAAGATGATTACAGATACAGCTGCTGAAGATGTTGAGTTTATTTTCGGTACAGCGTTCAAGGAAGATATGAACGACGAAATGACTATTACTGTAATTGCTGCCGGATACGGTGATGACGTGTCAACAGCTGATTCAGATGAAGATGTTATTCCGATTGATAATCCGCTTATTGACAATCCTGGCGATAAGAAGGATACTACTGACGATGACCTTGACGAAATCCTCAGAATGCTTGAAAAATAAAAGTGATGTGCAGTCAGTGTATTCTGGCTGCATTTTTGCTTTTTGAAAAAATCTGCAAATTGTACAATAAAGATATTGAAATCCGGTTTTAAATGTGATATAATAACTATATATAAATGTTTAGTTAATTCATGAAATTATTCAGACAGGAGTGTTACCATGAAAAATTCAGCAATACTCAGAACGGCAAAAGTCGGTGGATTTAATAAGGAAGATGTCCTGACTTACGTTGATGAACTTAATGCAAAAATAGACTCATTAAAGAGTGAACTTGAACAGGCAAAAGCGGTTCAGGCTGACGTAAGCGAACTCGACAACTACAAAAATGAAGTTGAGAGATTAAGGGAAAGACTTTCAGAAACTGAAATCAAGCTTTCAGAAGTGAGAACTGATGCAGATTCCGCTAAAATGGAACTGCAGAATGAAAAGGACGCTGTTTCCGAGGAAAACAGTAATCTGAAAAATGAGATTGAGTCGCTGAAATATCAGCTTGGGGCCGCTCAGAATGCACCTGTAACAGCTGCGGCAGAAGTTCAGCCGGTTGATACCTCAGAGTTTGAAAATGAGATAAGTGACCTGAAAATACAGCTTGAGAATGCAAAAAATCAGATTTCAGAGATGTCCGGTGAAATGACAAAGCTTACCTCTGATATTTCAGAAAAGGCTAAAAAAATCGAGCAGCTGACTCTTGATAATAACGAACTCCGTCTTCAGACTGATGACAGCAGTTTCAGCGGTGATTTTGATATGGGTGCACTGTTTTCAGAGGCACAGGCAACTGCAAAGAAAGTAGTTGTCGAGGCAAGAATGGCTGCAGATAAGCTTGTCAGGGACGCACAGTCTGAATCTGATAAAATAATCAGAGAGGCTAAGGAAAAGGCAGACAGAATCAATGCAGAGGCAGTCGGAAAAGCCGCAATTATGGAAGAAGACGCAAAAAAGAATGCACAGAATGCAAACGCTGCTGCCGGAAAACTCAAATCAATTTTCAGAACTGAAATTGATACATTAAGTAAGCAATTTTCAGAGGCTATGGAAAATATTGACGCCGCTTCAAGAAAGCTTGGCAGTGAAATTGAAACTGCAAAGAAAACTATTTCAGAAAATGTTGACAGCTTTATTAATGATAATGAAGTCCTGAATGATGTGGAAAAAACGTCAGAGCCTGTTTCTTATTATATGCCGGAAATTGATACAGAAATTCCTTCGGTAAATTCCGGTCAGGAAGAAAACGACGAAGACGATTACAGTTTCGACAGTTCACCATATATTTCAATGCCTGATTGTGAAGATGATGATACAGAAGAACAGCCTGTTCAGTACGATTCATCTGATGATGAAGAACCCTATATTCAGGAAATATCAGGAAAGAATAATGATGCTGAAATAGATGATATTTTAAGTTCATTTGCAATTGATCCTGTTACAGATGAAGAGGATGAACCTGTGCCGATGAAAAAGAATCCGTCACTTGGCTTTGACCTTGGTGACCTCGAAAAGCTTGCAGCAGAGGCAGAAAAGGATCTTTAATTACATAAAAGGGTTTGAAATTACTGTAAAGGATATGGTTGGAATGTCAGATGCAATAAAAATCAGAACTGATGAACTCAGGGAATATGCGCCAAAACTTAAAGCAGGGGATAAAATATTTTTGACAGGTACTGTTTACACATCAAGGGACGCTGCCCACAAAAGAATCAAGGCGCTTATAAATGAGGGAAAGGAACTCCCTTTTGAAATGAACGGCGCTGTTATATACTATGCCGGACCTACCCCGGCACCGGAGGGAAAGCCCATCGGCTCATGTGGACCGACTACTTCGGGCAGAATGGATAAATTTGCTCCGGAGCTGCTTGATATGGGCTTGTGCGGTATGATAGGCAAGGGAGAGCGCAGCAAGGAAGTAAGGGATGCAGTTGTGAGAAACAAGGCTGTTTACCTTTGCGCTGTAGGCGGCGCCGGTGCGCTTGCTGCTCATTGTATAAAAAAGTGTGAGGTAATTGCCTTTGAGGATCTTGGCTGTGAATCGGTGAAACGCCTTTACATTGAGGAGTTTCCGCTTATTGTTGCGGACGATTGTTCCGGCGGGGATATTTTTTCACAGGGCAGACAGGAATATTCATGTGTGTAAGTTTTATAGTTAAAATATAACAAATATAACCGGCTTGATATGTAAAAAATGACAGTTTGAAAAATATTGTTAGTTTTTTGAAAAAAATACTTGACAAAATTCATTTTTTCGTATATTATTAATATATTACATAAAGAAATTTTTGTAATATTATATAGAATGAATCTGTTTTTATCGGAAATAATAAAAAGCCTGGTTGTAATAAAATCTTTTGCATTTCTTAAACGTATGCCGGATCATATTTTCTCATCGGCAAAACGATCTGAGTTTTTAGTTACGGTCGCTTGGTATGTTTGTTGGTCAAGGCAGTTTTTAGTTCTATTATTAAAAAAGTGACCGGACAGCCTGATGTCATATTACTGATTTACAGAGCAGTCCGAGTTCAAAAAACTACAAGCGAGGTAAAAGAAATGTACGAAGATAAGACACTGGTATGTAAGGAATGCGGTAATGAATTTGTATTTACTGCTGGCGAACAGGAATTTTATGCAGAAAAAGGTTTTGTAAACGAACCTCAGAGATGTAAGCCATGCAGAGATGCAAGAAAAAACTCTTCAAAGGCTGAAAGAGAAATGTTCACAGCAACCTGCGCATCATGCGGCGGAGAAGCAAAGGTTCCTTTCAAACCAAGAGAAGATCGTGCGGTATACTGCAGCGAGTGTTTCGCAAAAATGAAGGAAGAAGCTTAATTTCAGATTCCTGTAAAATGCAGCCGCGTTGGCTGCATTTTTATTTTGAATTGTTTAAAAATATATAGTAAACGAAAAATATTTTTTTCGTTTACTATTAGCCGATATGCACGGAGCTTACGAAGTAAGCCGATGTGCAAGGCAATAAAATAAATTATTATACTACTGTTAAAACTATCTGCGGAGGTTAAAATATGGATTATCAGGTAAATAAGAATACAATTATAGGCGACATTCTTGACAAGGACTTCGACGTTGCTCCATTTTTCCTTGAAATGGGTATGCACTGTCTGGGCTGTCCTGCATCAAGAGGAGAAACAATTGCCGAAGCTTGCGAGGTTCACGGCACTGACGCTGATGAACTGGTTGAAAAGCTGAATAAATATTTTGCTGAAAAATAATTTGCGTGGCGGACTTTATTGTCCGCCGTTGCTGTATTATAAAAGGATTATTTAAATATGATAACACTTGATAAACGTCTTGAAGCGTGTTCGGAGTTTATTTCCGGAAAAGGTATTGTCTGCGATGTGGGAACAGACCATGCCTATCTTCCGGCATACCTTGTGCTTAACGGGAAATGTATGGGCGCAGTTGCCGGCGACATAAATGACGGTCCGCTGAAATTTGCAGAACAGACTCTAATAAAATATGACCTGACTGACAAAATTACACTTGTTAAGTCGGATGGTCTTGAAAATATTTCTCCGGAAAATATAAGCGATGTGGTTATTGCAGGCATGGGGGGAGAAACTATCTGCGAAATTCTTTCAAAAGCAGACTGGCTGAAAAAAAACGTCAACCTTGTTTTGCAGCCTATGACCCGTGCGGCACACCTCAGACGCTGGCTTTACCAAAACGGTTTTGATATAAAGGCTGAAAAGGCAGTGAGCCATGAGCGATTTATTTATACGGTAATAAACGCCGTTTATACAGGCAATAAATTCAATATTGGTTTTATTGCAGAAAATATAGGAAAGATAGATTATGAAACAGAGGACGGCAGAGCGTATGTGTTAAAGCAGTATGACAAAATCAGCAATATTGCTTTGGGACTTTCAAAAGCCGGAAAAAGTGCAGACGCTGAAATATTCGTAAGGTCTGCCCGAAAACTTGAACAGATTCTGGAGGGTAAAATGAACACAATTTCTGAAATATATGACTACATAGATAATATTGCACCGTTTTCGACCCAGTCCTCATGGGATAATTCCGGACTGATAGTCGGCTCCGGTGAAAGGCGTGTCAGCAAGGTTCTTGTGACTCTGGACATTACCGCAGAGGTTGCAGACGAGGCGGCTGATATCGGCGCAGAGCTTGTTATTTCTCATCACCCTGTAATATTTCACCCACTTAAAACATTAAGAGATGATGAACCGTCTTTCAGGCTTATGAAAAATGGTATTTCAGCAATATGCGTCCACACTCCATGGGATATGGCAGAGGGCGGCATGAATGACACTATAATTAATATGCTGGGATTTGAGAAAACCGAGGGCTTGCTTGAAGTTGAAAAAAGCGGAGAAAAGCCGCTGGGCTTTGGTGCATTCTGTCTGACTGACAGGGAATATACTCCCGGGGAAATGGCGTTTAAACTGCGGGACGCTTTAGGCTGTACCTACCTAAGATATAACAATACTGAAATGCCTATAAGAAAGCTTGCTATAAGCACAGGCAGCGGTGGTGATTTAATTGCAAAGGCGGCTGAAATGGGCGCTGACGCATTTATTACTTCTGAAATTCACCATGACAAGTGGCTGCTGGCAAAAAGACTTGGCATAGCAGTTTACGACTGCGGTCACTATCACACAGAAAATCCGGGTATGCTGACTCTTTGCAGAATGCTTGCGGCAGATTTCCCGAATATAGAATTTGTCATGTCAGAAATGAATGGTGATCCGGTTGAATATGTGTAAAAGTGTTTTTTCGTGTCCTGTCTGCGGCGGTGCGCTGGAATATGATGACAGGACCTACCGTTGCGCTAAAAACCATTGTTTTGACAGAGCAAAAAGTGGTTATGTGAATCTGCTGACTTCTGACAGAATGCATTCAAAACTGCCGGGGGATAATAAGCTTATGGTGAGGGCGAGAAGAGATTTTCTGAATAAGGGGTATTATTCTGTACTTGCCTGCAGACTTTGCAGTCTTGCGGATAAATACTGCGGAAAAAATTTCAGGATTATTGACGCAGGCTGCGGCGAGGGCTATTATACCGAACAGATAGCCGCAGCACTTGCTGATAAGCAAATATCGGCAGGCGGTATTGATATATCAAAAAATGCTGTTGACTTTGCCGCAAAAAGCAGTAAAAACGGCGTCGAATATGCGGCGGCAAGCGTTTTCCATATTCCTGCGGAGGACAACAGTGCTGACCTTTTGCTGTCGGTATTTTCGCCCCTTTGCACCGAGGAATTTAAGCGTGTACTGAAAAAATACGGCTTTTTCTTTATGGTGAT
>JALEVO010000102.1 GCA_022788225.1 Oscillospiraceae bacterium
GGTTTATCCGCTTTGGAGATATCCGGTGGAATAATGAAAAACGACGACATTTCTGCCGCCGCTTTCCACCGTTTTATCTCACAGCCTGCGTTTGGTCGCTCCTCAGCGTTGCCACTTTTGGCTGCATTTTTAGTATTGTCATAAATTTAAGGGTTTTTGCATTTACACAGTTTATTTTTCAGACCCCAAGCTTCACAATTGACGGATCGTGTACCGATGCTCTGGCATAGTTCGCTGCATCTGCTGTTATTGTGACAGCAGTATTTGCAAAAAGCATCCAGCCTGCCATTAGTGTTGAAATGAGCCTTTTCCACTTCATAGTAATTCCTCCATAATATAATTCTCTTTTTATGAAAAAGTATTAGCTTGTCGCTGTATTATAATTATAGCACCAAAAATGTACCTAAACAATGACTTATATGCTCATTTTTATGCTATTTTCTCTCCTAATATCAGAAGTTGTTCTCATAAACTAAAGCAGGCTTTTTTATGAAAACAACTTCTATAATTTTATATTATAAATTATACTTTATTATTCAACATAATAAGTTCTCTCTTCATAAGACATAAATCAAATACATTAAGCTTGCCGTCATTATTCATGTCGGCTGCTTTCCAGTTTGCAAGCTTTGTGTCAGGAACGGCTAAAAGCCATTTCTGAAGCAATACAAGATCAGTAATGCCGAATGTACCATCTTCATTGACATCTCCTATAATATCAACTACATCTGTCGTAGTTGTTGTAACTGCTGTAATAACTACGGTCGTAACACCTGTTGAAGTAGTTGTTGCTTTTGTGGTTGTAACTTCCTTTGTTGTGGTAGCAGCCGTTGTGGCTGTGGTAGTGGTAGTGGTAACCACAGTTGTTACTGCCGGTGTTGTAAATGTTTCTGCATTCCATTTCTGACAATTATTATTTGTAGGCGACCACTGCTGAACGTTCGCTCCGCTTGAAGTGCTTGCGCTTGCAACCTCTACAAGACATGCGTCCTTTGAGGCTCTTGTCATTATGTAATATGAACCATCAGGATTTTTGGAGAATTTAAAGAGCATTGCACTGTCCTTGGTGGAATATTCCACAATATTGATATTGCCTCCGTTTGAACCGCTTGCAGCTCTCAACACATATGTGGGATTTGAATATGATCGGATATAGTAATAATTTCCGCCCCCTGCAAAAGCCTGCAATGTCCACTGCTGGCTCTTGAAGTGCCCTGTTGCCCATTGCTGAACATTAGTATCGGCTTCCATTGTTCCTGATACAATGTCCATAACCATTTTACTGTTTACATTTTCAAATTCATAGATAACACCTGTATCCATTTGACAGCCAGGATTTTCGACCTTTTCAAAGATCCAGTCCTGACAGTTTGCGCCGTTGACCTCCCATATCTGAACGTTATCCCCTGAACCCGTTCCTGCGTCTTTTATTTCAACTGCAGACTTATCTCCTGTATTTTTCGGGCGAAGCTTATATGAACCGTCTGTATTTTTAGTAATCAAAAATTTTTGATTATCTCCGCCGTTGAATTGATAAATGTCAATATTTGTACCGTTATCTGTTTTCTTTGCTGCAACGTCAAGAGCGTATGTTCCACCGTCTCCTACAGCAGAAATCAGATTATAATAACCGTCTCCTGCGTCAATCAGCTTCCATATATCGTGAGTTACTCCGTCGGACGTTCCCCATTGCTGAACGTTGGTGTTATTGGCGGCTTTCGCTCCTTCAACCTGCATATAAAGACCGGAATTTACATTTTTTATTCTGTATGTTGAACCGTTGTCAAAGGTTGCAGGAGTAATTATCGGTTCCGGAGTTACAACTTCGCCCTGAGCCAGTACCTTAACGCTTTCTCTTGCAGGAACTCCTTTTTCGCTTCCCAGATAGTAGCTGAGGTGCGGCGGCTGATTATATGCGGTATTCTGAGCCGATACCTGAGTTCTGTACTGTATATCATGCATAAGGGTTGTTATTCTGTAATCGGTAGAATAAGTAGTAGTATAGATACGAACCGATTTACTGTCAGCAGCTCTTACAATAAGTTCTTCACGCCAGTCGCCGAATATATCTGCTGAAAGACATGGAGTACCCTTTGTAGTATTACATGTGTAATAGCCATCAGTTGTAAGCAGAGTATCTAAAGTACCCTTAGAATTCATCTTAGTTATTTTTGCAGGAGAATCCGTATACCCATCAAGAATTTCTCTTTCAAGGTCGCCGTCCCAGTAGCTGAGGAAATTTATAGACGGTCTGCGGCAGGAAAGAGTTTCACCCTTGACATTTTTAACAGGCATAGAACCATCGGATTCACTGTTTCCCCAAAGCTCTGCTCCGGGGTTGTCTGCCCAGACATTATCTCCGCAGCATCTTCCGGTATCTCCCGAACCATCATTGTGGAAAATGATCTTGCCTGTATCGCAGTCAACTAACGAAACGCCGTAGGGTTTATCCTCATGACATATCCAGGCTTCAATTCCGGAATTATCAGGATCGAGATCGCCTATATGCATAGCGTCGCCGTGACCCTTGTTAAGACACCACAAGAGTTTTCCGTTATCGTCAATACAGGTTGAACCGGTTATTATCTCCTGCTTTCCATCGCCGTCAACATCAGCTGCCATAGAATTATGGTTTCCATCGCCGTATCCTGCTGTGCTGCTGCTTGTTCCGGTATCAAACATCCAGAGCTTCTGAAGCTTTTTATTATTTACCGTATATGCAGTCGCAGTCATTCTGCCATAATAGCCTCGTCCCGTAACAACGCAGGGATGTACGCCGTCAAGGTATGCTACAGTTCCCCAGAAACGGTCAACACGATTAGTCTTGTCAGTTGACTTGCCCCATTTGGTCGTATCTCCTCTGCCGGGCTCATAGTCTATCGTATCTAAAGCCGCGCCGGTCGCTCCGTCGAACAGCGTATAATATTCAGGACCGGTGATAATAAAGCCGTCAGAATTACGATAGCTTTTAGAACCGTCTCCTATAGTCTTTCCTGTACCGTCAACAGTTCCGTCGGCAGTTTTACAGGTCATTTCAGCCTTACCGTCAAGATCGAAATCAGCTACATAAAACTGCGTATAATGTGCGCCGGCACGGATATTATATCCTAAGTCTATTCTCCAGAGTCTTTTTCCGGTAAGTTTGTAACAGTCTATGTAAACCTTTCCGGTTTTTCCTTTCTGAGAGTTGTCCTTGGAGTTTGACGGATCCCATTTAAGGAATAATTCATAAACGCCGTCGCCGTCAACGTCACCAACAGAGCAGTCGTTAGGACTGTAAGTGCAGTCTGAGGCTGTCGGAGGTTCAAGAGGTATGTCAAAGTAATTATTTCCCGAGATCATAGAGCAATCCGAAGAAGAAATCACTTTCCCTCCGTTTAAAGTATCCACACGATATTTTGATTTTGCCGATCCGCCCGTATCGAGAAAACAGGTAGCCTTACCAGCGGCGCTGGTGTAAATAAGCGTATTGTCACGGTAAAGTTTAAACTCAGCGCTTTCTGCGTCATTAGCAAGAAATCTCCAGCTTACCAGCATACCTGAGCCCGTACCTACAGCGGTAACGCCTCTGTCAAGATATTCTGCCACGCAATTTCCGCTTGCCGCAAAGACATTTTCTGTGATATCGTCTGATATAACTGCCACCGATGAAACAGCCATGCACAAAGACAATACAGATGCGGTGATTTTTTTAAATAACCTCATAAGTTTCCCCCTGAAAAATATTTAATAATTTTTTTATAGGCGACACCACACAAAAATTGTGCTGTTACGCCTTAATTTCCGCTATTAAACGTTTATAAATACATTTTTGGCATCTCTCACCCCCTATACAAATAAAGAAAAAATAGTATAATAAGAACATCAAAGTACGACAGAGAAATATCTTCTATGAAGAAAACATAGTATGAAAGGCATAAACATACGCTGCATTGCATTCAAAGAGCTTAGTTTCAAATCAGACTGATGAACCTTGTTTATAATTTTTGCAGGTATGATTTTTGAAACGAAATTCAATATAGTACGGGATTGCTATGCCATTTTTCGGGAAAACAAAATTATAGTAAACGAAAAATATTTTTTAAGTTTACTATTAGCCGATATGCACGGAGCTTACGAAGTAAGCGGATGTGCAAGGCAATTTAAATAAATTATTATAGTGAAAGCAAAATTATTTTTTTGCGTTCACTATAATATCGTCATATATGTCTCTGAAATCGGCTCTTTTGCGTGATTTTTGAGGCTGTTGTTTTGCTGTGACACTATTTAAGGTTGTTTTTATGGTTATTAGAGGTGTTGTTTTGTTTTTTCCCGAAACAGGTTATAATAATCTTTATCATGAAATATGACCTTTTGCGAAAACTAAATATGTTGTTTGTTGTAGAATATTACATTCACATTGTATCATCTTTACACAAAAATGTCAAGAAAAAATGACAGATATTTATTTTTATTGATGGAAAATATAATGTAATCTTCACTGATGTTCATCAAATGTAAATTTTCATTTGGCGCAATAACTGAATACACATTCAGCAGTACTGCGGGACTGCTTTTCTTATGCCCTTTTGCAGGAGGTGAACACCCATGGCAAACAGAATCAAAGGCATTACCGTTGAGATTAATGGAGATACCACCAAACTTTCAAAAGCACTGGAAAGTGTAAACAAAAATATCCGCAGTACCCAGAGTCAGCTGAAAGACGTGGAAAAACTGCTGAAGCTTGACCCTACCAATACAGAGCTTTTATCCCAAAAGCAGAAGCTGTTATCCGATGCGGTTTCCTCCACAAAAGAAAAACTGGAAATGCTGAAAACTGCGGCAAAACAGGCTAACACAGCCCTTGCAAACGGTGATATTACGCAGGAACAATATGATGCACTTCAGCGTGAAATTATTGAAACTGAACAGGAACTCCAAAGTTTGGAGCAACAGGCAAAACAGTCCGGAACTGCCTTGACACAAATGGCTCAGACAGGCGAAAAGCTTAAAACTGTCGGTACAAACATCTCAAATGCCGGACAGGCTTTACTTCCCTTGACGGGTATGATTGTAGGTCTTGGTACCGCTGCTGTTAAAACCGGTATGGACTTTGATGCAGCCATGAGTAAAGTTTCCTCCGTGTCTGGTGCTACCGGTGAGGAACT
>JALEVO010000109.1 GCA_022788225.1 Oscillospiraceae bacterium
ATAGGAGGATTCCTGTGATAAAAAGTATGACCGGTTTTGGCCGGGAACAACGTATTATAGACCAATATGATGTTACTGTTGAAATAAAATCTGTCAACCACAGATATTATGAATTTTCTTCAAGAATGCCAAGGCACTATAATTATCTTGATGAAAAGCTGAAAAGCTATATGAAAGGCAGTATTTCCAGAGGTAAGGTTGAGGTTTGCGTTACAATAAACAATCTTAACGGAAAAGAAGCCAATATAAAAGTGGATAAACTTATGGCTCAGGGCTATGTGAATGCACTGCGTGAAATTAATGCTGAACTTGGGCTTGAAGATGATCTTAAATTATCAAATCTGCTGAAACTTCCGGATATTTTCAATGTGCAAAAGGTGTCAGATGATGAGGAATATATCTGGAGTATTGTTAAACAGACTGCTGCTGGTGCTGTTGAAAAATTTGTTTCCATGAGAGGAAATGAGGGAGAGGCACTCAAAGCCGATTTGCTTTTGAAACTTGAAAATGTTGAAAAAACTCTTTCACTTGTTGAAGAACAGGCACCGAAAACTGCTGAAAATTATCGTGAGCGTTTATTCCAGAAACTCAAAGAGATACTCTCTGACAATGAGATTGATGAACAGAGAATTGTGACCGAGGCGGCTGTTTTCGCTGAAAAAATTGCTATAGACGAAGAAACTGTCAGACTTCACAGTCACCTGAATCAGTTCCGTGAACTAATGGATTCCGATGAACCCGTCGGAAGAAAGCTTGATTTTCTTGTGCAGGAAATAAACCGTGAGATTAATACAATCGGTTCAAAGGCACAGGATCTTGAAATAACAAAATGTGTTGTTGATATGAAGTCTGAAGTTGAAAAAATACGTGAACAGATTCAGAATATAGAGTGACGGAGGAACTATGCAGCTGATAAATATTGGTTTTGGAAACATGGTGTCATCATCAAAGCTTGTTGCAGTTGTGAGTCCGGAATCGGCACCTATCAAAAGAATTATTCAGGACGCCCGTGACAAAGGCGTACTTGTTGACGCTACATACGGCAGAAGAACAAGAGCCGTTATCATAATGGACAGCGGACACGTTATATTGTCGGCAGTCCAGCCGGAAACGGTTGGTTCAAGAGTGAATGTAAATGAGGAGGGAATTGCGGAAGATGAATAAGGGACTTTTGTTTGTTGTTTCTGCACCGTCGGGCTGCGGAAAAGGTACTATTCTTTCTGAAATACTGAAAGATGACAGATTTTACTATTCTGTTTCGTCTACAACCAGATCACCCCGTGAAGGTGAAATCAACGGCGTAAGCTATAATTTCCTTACCAAGGAACAGTTTGAGGAACTTATTTCCTCTGACGGAATGCTTGAGTATGCGCAGTACTGCGACAATTATTACGGTACTCCTAAGGAAATGGTTGAAAAAAAGCGCATGGAGGGTAAAAATGTTATTCTTGAAATAGAGGTTCAGGGGGCAATGCAGGTAAAGAAAAACTGCAGTGATGCAGTACTGATTTTTATTATGCCGCCGTCAGTGGCAGAGCTTGAAAGACGTCTGAAAAAAAGAGGTACTGAACCTGACGATGTAATTGCAAAGCGTGTTGCAAAGGCAGTTGAGGAGATTCCTTTTGCCCATAAATATGATTATGTCGTTGTAAACGGCGAGCTTGAAAAGGCTGTTGATGACTTTAAAGCAGTGATATCAGCCGAAGAACATAAGGCAGAATATGCCAGAGATTTTATAGATGAGGTGCTTAGAAATGCTTAGACCAGCAATGTCACAGTTAATATCAAAGAACGACAGCTATTATTCAGTAGTTATCGGCGTTGCAAAGAGGGCAAGAGAAATTGCCGACGAGCTTTGCGCTGAAAACAAGATTCTTGAAGAAAAGCCTGTCAAGACTGCTGTTGAGGAATTTGCAGCAGGGAAGTACAAGATCGTGTCCTATAATCCGGATGACAATAATTCTGTATCAGAACAGTAAACGGAGGTGCTGAATGGTGAATGACAGAGTTAAGGCGTTAGTAGCTGTAAGCAATGTGTCATTTGCCATTGACAAGCCTTTTTCCTATCTGATTCCGCAAACTCTTGTTTCAGCGATAATGCCCGGAACAAGAGTTGTTGTTCCCTTTGGGCGTTCAAACCGCAAAAGAACAGGTATTGTCCTTGAAACACAGCCTGTTTCGGCAGACGACAAAAACCTCAAAAGCATTATGTCTGCGCCGGACGGCGAACCCATGCTCAATGCAGAAATGCTTGAACTGGTTCACTGGCTGAAAGAAAATACTTTCTGCACATATTATGACGCAGTAAAATGCATGGTTCCGTCGGGAATGAATATAAATGTAAGTGAGGAGTATTGTCTGACGGATAAGCAGGTGGACGACACACTTACTGAAAATCAGCGGCTTGTTTATGACCGCATTTCCCGGAGCAGTGATATTTCGGCGGAGGTTGCCAAACTAAAAAAAGAGGGCTTTTCGGCTGATGTGGATATGCTTGTGCTTGGCGGTTTTCTGAAATGTACCGTCAGCGGAAAATACAGTGTTGGCAGCAGCACTGTTATGATGCTGAGGCTTACCAGAGATTATCTTGAAAATCCCGACAGCTTTTCCCTGACTGCAAAGCAGAAACAGCTTGCTGATACACTCCTGTCAAAGGCTGTGATATCCGAAAAAGAGGCGTGTTACCTCTGCGGTGTGGGCAAAACTGTTGCACAAAAGCTTGTTGAAAAGGGTGCGGCAGAAAAATATGAGCTTGAATCATACCGTACTGTAACTTTGGGCGAGAAAGGCAGTCTTTTGCCGGAGAATATCATGCTGTCTGAATGTCAGCAAAAGGTGTTTGACAGCGTTAAGGAACAGATGGATACCGGCAAGCCGGAATGTTTTCTTCTGCATGGCGTTACCGGCAGCGGAAAGACGTCAGTCTTTAAAAAGCTGATTGATTACTGCATTAAATCCGGCAGGCAGGCTCTGCTGATGATTCCGGAAATCTCTCTTACCCCGCAGATGGTAAAGCAGTTTCAGGAACTTTTCGGGGAAACAGTTGCCGTAATTCACAGCGGACTTTCTCAGGGACAGCGCATGGACGGGTACAAGCGGATAAAGCGTGGACTTGCAAAAATTGCCATTGGCACAAGGAGTGCAGTTTTTGCCCCCTTTGACAATATAGGACTTATCATTGTTGACGAGGAGGGGGAGCGTTCCTATAAATCGGACAGTGCTCCCAGATACAGCGCAATTGAGGTCGCCAAAAAGAGGTGCAGGATCCATAATGCCGTACTGCTTTTAGCGTCGGCAACTCCGTCTATCGAAAGCTATTATTATGCGCAGAAAGGCGTGTATAAGCTGCTGGAAATGAAGGAGCGTTACTCCGGTGCAGTACTTCCGCAGGTGTCAATAGTTGACATGAATGTTGAAAGAGAGGACGGAAACGCCTCGGAATTCAGCAATATTCTCATAGATGAAATAAATGAAAATCTGAAAAATCGTGAGCAGACGATACTTCTGTTAAACCGCAGAGGGTATCACACCATTATCAGCTGTGCCCACTGCCATACTCCTGTGTACTGCCCGAATTGCAGTATACCGCTGACATATCACAAAGTAAACAACACTCTTATGTGTCATTACTGCGGGCATAGTCAGCCGCCGGTGGAGGCGTGTCCACAGTGCGGAAGTGAAAGCTTAAAGCAGACTGGTTTTGGTACACAAAAGCTTGAAGAACAGCTTGAAAAGCTTTTTCCGGCGGCGAGAGTGCTTAGAATGGACGCTGATACCACCATGTCACGATATTCCTATGAAAAGAATTTCAAGGATTTCGGCGACGGTAAATATGATATCATGATAGGTACTCAGATGATAGGTAAGGGACTGGACTTCCCCAATGTTACCCTTGTGGGGGTGCTTTCCATAGACAAGGCGCTTTTTGCCGGAGATTTCCGAAGTTATGAGCGTACCTTTTCCCTTGTGGCACAGGTTGTCGGACGCTGC
Source organism: Oscillospiraceae bacterium (assembly GCA_022788225.1). Lineage (GTDB taxonomy): Bacteria > Bacillota > Clostridia > Oscillospirales > Ruminococcaceae > Porcipelethomonas. Next base: position 3,991 of record JALEVO010000109.1, read on the forward strand.
GGACGTGGTGACAAAAAGGGGAGAGCGTACTTACAGACCTTTATGCCGGAGCATTATGTTCTCAATCTTGCGGCATTGCAGGATTACAAAGGCTTTTACAATGAGGAAATTTCCGTAAGACGTGCGCTGATTTTTCCGCCGGTGTGTGATGTCTGTGTGCTGGGAATAAGCAGTGAGGACGATTCAAAGGCAGGCGGTGCGGCGGAAAAGCTCCTTGAAATAATCAGGGAAATGGTTAAGTCCGGCTTAAAACTGCCGCTGAGAGTTCTGGGACCTGTCAGATGTTCCTATGGTAAAATAAACGGAAAGTATCGTTACCGCTTAATATTAAAATGCAAGAATACTGCGCAGCTGCGTGAGTTTGTAAGGCATATACTTTATGAAATAAACAATTGCAAAGAATACAGTAAAGTTAATATATACGCCGATATAAACGGAGATATCGGAGTTTGATTCTGGGAGGAAATTATGGCTTTAAGAAAAATTGTAACAAAGGGAGATCCGATTTTAGAAAAGGTGTGCAAGCCTGTTGAGTTTTTTGACGAAAAGCTTGCAAAACTGCTTGACGATATGGCTGAAACACTTGAAAAGGCGCAGGGCGTAGGTCTTGCAGCGCCGCAGGTTGGATATCTGAAAAGACTTTTTATAATGAATCTGGGGGAGGGCGTTATTGAGTGCATCAACCCGGAAATTGTCAAGGAAAGCGGTAAACAGAAGGTTATGGAGGGCTGTCTTTCCTGCCCTGACCAGTGGGGATATGTTGTACGTCCGGCAAAGGTAAAGCTGAAAGCACAGGACAGAAACGGCAAGTTTTTCACACTGACTCTTACAGAACTTGGTGCACAGTGTGCGTCCCACGAAAATGACCACCTTGACGGTCATCTGTTTACTGAAAAGGTTGTTGAATTTGTAAATCCCGAGGAGGCTTAAATGAGAATAGTTTTTATGGGTACTCCGGATTTTGCAGTACCGTGTTTAAAGGCTCTCTGCGAAAACGGCTATGAAGTTCCGGCAGTTTTTACACAGCCGGATAAGCCGAAGGGCAGGGGATATAAAATGATACCTACTCCGGTGAAAAAATGTGCCATGGAGTATGACATTCCGGTCTATCAGCCGTTGTCACTGAGAAAGGGCGAGGATGCTGAAACTTCATTTGAAACATTAAAACAGCTTGCCCCAGACCTGATAATCGTTGTTGCATACGGTCAGATTCTTCCGCAGAATATACTTGACCTGCCTGAATACGGCTGTATCAATATTCATGCGTCGCTGCTGCCGGAATACAGAGGTGCTGCACCGATACAGTGGTGCGTTCTGGACGGCAAAACCGAAACGGGCGTAACTTCCATGAAAATGGAGGCAGGACTTGACACAGGGGATATGCTTATCAAAAAGAGTACCCCGATAGGCGAAAACGAAACTGCCTCTGAACTCCATGACAGACTTTCTGAGATAGGAGCAGAAGTGCTTATTGAAACTGTAAAGGCAGTTGAAAACGGTACTCTTACGGCTCAAAAGCAGGACGATTCAAAGTCCACCTACGCTAAGATGATAACTAAGGAAATGAGCCGCCTTGACTTTAATGAAAGCGCTGAAAAAGTGCATAATATCATAAGAGGTATTACCGGATTCACAATGCTTGACGGCAAAAGGCTTAAAGTTTACAAAAGCGTTGTGGAGGGCGAAACTTCTGCTGTCGGCGGTACTATAACAAATCCCGACAATTTCACTGTTGCCTGCGGGGACGGTAAATGTGTAAGGTTTACAGAAGTGCAGTACGAGGGCGGAAAACGCATGAAAACAGAGGATTTTTTAAGGGGAAGAAAGCTTTCAGCTGGTATGATGCTGGGATAAAAGAAAGGACTGTCTGATATGATGTTTTTCTATGATTATTACTGGCTTGTTTTAATACCTGTTATTGTGGCAATGATTGCCTCTGCCAATGTAAATTCAACCTATAAGAAGTATCAACGTGTGAGAAATTCAAGGGGTCTGACCGGAGAAATGGCTGCAAGAAAGATTCTTGACGCAAACGGTCTTTACAATGTCCGGATTGAACATATATCCGGTAATCTGTCAGACCATTTTGACCCACGTTCAAATGTTGTAAGACTTTCCGATTCAACCTACGCAAGTGCATCAGTGGCGGCTGTGGGGGTTGCGGCGCACGAAGTCGGACACGCAATACAGTATGCAAAGGGTTATACACCAATGAAAATCAGAAGTGCGGTAATTCCTCTTACAAATATTGGTTCAACTCTCTCTTATCCCCTTGTTCTTATAGGACTTATTTTCAACTCTGCACTTGGTGATTTTCTGATAAATGCAGGAATAATACTTTTTCTGGCGGTTGTTGTTTTCCAGTTTGCAACACTGTTTGTTGAGTTCAACGCAAGTTCAAGAGCAATGAAAACTCTTGAAAACGACCATATTCTTGAGGGCGATGAGCTTTCCATGTCAAGAAAGGTTCTGACCGCTGCGGCACTGACCTACGTTGCCGCCCTCTTCACAGCAATAGTAAACCTTTTAAGACTGCTGCTGATTGCCGGCAGAAGGAACAGGAACGATTAAATGGCAGATGCAAGATATCAGGCTGTAAAGCTTCTGGGAAAAACATTCGGCAAAGGCGGTTATTCAAATATTCTCCTTGATAAGTCGCTGACTGAAAGCGGCATGGAGGAACGTGATAAAAGGCTATGCTCTGCCATTTATTACGGAGTGCTGGAAAGAAAAATAACTCTTGACCATATAATTTCCGGCTACTGCAAACAGAGTATCTCAAAGCTGCGTCCGGAGATTCTGAATATACTGCGGACAGGTATTTACCAGCTTAAATTTATGGATTCCATACCGGACAGTGCGGCGGTAAACGAAAGCGTTAACCTTGCTAAAAAAATGCGGCTGGGAAACCTTTCGGGACTTGTAAACGGCATACTGCGCAGCTTTATCCGTGATGGTAAAAATATAAAGTATCCGTCAGATGAAACGGAAAGGCTTTCTGTTGAATATTCCGTTCCCCGGTGGCTTGTGAAAATGCTTGTGGATAACTACGGCAAAACCGGACTTTCACTTATTGAAACATCTGTGGGAACTCCTCCGGTTACGGCAAGGCTTAATACTGCCATTTACAGCCGTGAGGAGATTCTGGAGAAAATACAGTCCCTTGAACCAAGGGAAACTTTTCTTGAAGACTGCTTTGAAATAAGCGGTTCGGATATAACTGAAACCGAGGCTTTTAAAATCGGTATGTTTCACGTTCAGGATATAGCGTCACAGCTTTGCTGCAAGGCGTTAAGTCCGTCGGAAAATGATGTTGTGTTTGACCTTTGCGCCGCACCGGGGGGCAAGACCTTTACTCTTGCAGAGATAATGAACGGCAAGGGAAAAATTTACTCCTTTGACCTTCATGAAAACAGGGTAAAGCTGATACAGTCGGGGGCGAAACGTCTGAAACTTGAAAACATCAAGGCAATGACCGGAAATGCCGCAGAATTCAATGCGGATTTGCCAAAAGCCGATAAAATTTTATGTGATGTTCCCTGTTCCGGACTGGGTGTTATAAGGCACAAGCCGGAGATAAAATATAAATCCCCCGAAGAATTTGACAGATTGCCTGAAATACAGTACAATATACTTGAAAATGCGTCACGCTATCTGAAAAAAGGCGGGGAACTGATTTACTCCACCTGCACTGTCAATCCGGCGGAAAACGCAGAAGTGGTTGACAGATTCCTTGAAAATCATAAGGAATTCAGAGGAGTAAGTTTCCTTGAGGAGTACGGTGAGCCTTTCGGTACATACAGGGCAACGCTGTTTCCGGAGCATTTCGGCAGCGACGGATTTTTTATTTCAAAGCTTGTAAAAACGGAGTAGGATAACTTGGAAAAAATTGATATACTTTCACTTAGTCTGGCTGAACTTGAAACTAAAATTCTCAGCATGGGTGAAAAGAAATTCAGGGCAAAGCAGATTTTTGAGTGGCTGCACGTTAAAAAGGTTCGGTCTTTTGATGAAATGAGTAATCTATCTGTACAATTTCGTGAGAGGTTGTCCGGAGAATTTTGTATAAATCAACTATTTGTTGCAAGAAGACTTGAATCGGACATAGATAATACTGTAAAATATCTGTATAGGCTTTCTGACGGCTGTTTTATTGAAACAGTTCTGATGGAATACAAGCACGGAATGAGCCTTTGCGTGTCAACACAGGTTGGCTGTAAAATGGGGTGCAGGTTCTGTGCGTCAACCATTGCAGGGTTTGAAAGAAACCTTGAACCCTCCGAGATTTTAGGACAGGTTTACGAAACAGAAAGGGACAGCGGCAAAAAGGTTTCAGGTATAGTTCTCATGGGAATCGGCGAACCGCTGGACAACTTCAAAAATGTTCTGAAATTTTTAGAGCTTGTTTCAGCACCGGAGGGGAATAATCTCAGCCTGCGCCACGTTACCCTTTCCACCTGTGGAATCGTTCCGAAAATCAGAGAACTTGCAGATTTAAGGCTTGGTCTTACTCTTTCGGTTTCGCTCCATTGTCCGGAGGACAAGGGAAGAAGTGAGATAATGCCTGTAAATAATGTTTATAATATAAGTGAACTTATGAGCGCAACACGGGAATATATAGAAAAGACCGGCAGGAGAGTTACTTATGAGTACGCTGTTATAGACGGCGTAAACTCCGACAGAAAAAGCGCTCAGAAACTGGCGTCACTTCTGCATGGCATAAACTGTCATGTGAATCTGATACCGGTAAATGCAGTTAAAGAGAGAAATTATAAATCGAGCCGTGGCTCTGCGCTGAAATTTTCAGAGTATCTGACGGAAATGGGGATAAATTCCACTGTCAGAAGAACTCTTGGAAGTGATATAAATGCAGCCTGCGGACAGCTGCGGCGTGAAGCGTCAGAATAAAAGATATGTGAGAGGTGAAGGATATGAAGTATATCTGTGAAACAGATATAGGTCTGGTGAGAGAAGAGAATCAGGATATTGTCAGGGTTGAGGAATATTACGGCAATGTTCTCGCCGTTGTCTGCGACGGAATGGGCGGAGAGCGTTCCGGACAGGACGCCAGCCGCATTGCAATAAATGAGGTGTTCAGTCGGTTCAGTTCGGGCTTTGAGCCGGAAATGGATACAATATCTGTCAGACAGCTTATGACTGCTTCAATATCCGCCGCCAATTCCATTGTGTACACCACAGCAAGAATGAACTACAGAAGCTTCGGCATGGGTACGACCTGTGTTGCAGTATATATAGATGACAAATATATTTATATAGCAAATGTGGGTGACAGCCGTGCTTACTACATGGACAGCACCGGACTTCACCAGATAACCACCGACCATACCTTTGTAAATCTTCTGCTTATGCAGGGTAAAATTGAGCCGGAAGAGGTTCACACACATCCCAAAAGGAATATGCTTACAAAGGCTGTGGGCGTTGAAAGAGTTGTGGTGCCCGATTTCTTCAGAATGAAACGTGAGAAAAATTTCACGATTCTTTTGTGTTCTGACGGCTTGTCGGGATATTGCAGTGACAGCGAGATTTATGATGTGATGAGCAAAACCCCCCTTGAGGAAATGTCAAAGGCTCTTATTGACCTTGCTTTAAGCAAAGGCGGAAGAGATAATATTACACTTGCAGTAATAACAGACTGATTTATAGTAAACGAAAAAATATTTTTCGTTTACTATTTGCCGATACGCACGGAGCTTATGAAGTAAGCGAATGTGCTATGCATTTCAAATTATTTGTTATAGTGAATTTCAAATTATTTTTGACGTTCACTATAATTACAGGAGTGGAGAGAATAGATGGATAAGAACATAGGAAAGAAGCTTGACGGACGCTATGAAATTACAGAGCTTATCGGCGAAGGCGGAATGGCTGACGTCTATAAGGCTGTTGACGTTGTGGACAACAAGGTAGTTGCCGTTAAGATACTGAAAAAGGAATTTGCAGAGAGCGAAGAATTTCTGAGAAGATTCAGAAATGAATCAAAGGCAATTGCTGTTTTGTCACACCCTAACATTGTAAAGATTTATGATGTGGGATTTTCTGAAAAAATACAGTTTATCGTCATGGAGTATATTGACGGTATAACTCTGAAAGAATACATGGAAAACGAGCGTGTTTTAAGCTGGAAGGACTCTGTTCATTTCGTAACACAGATACTCAGAGCATTGCAGCATGCCCATGAGCGCGGTATTGTTCACAGGGATATCAAGCCTCAGAATATCATGATGTTTACTGACGGAACAATAAAGGTCATGGATTTTGGTATAGCGAAATTTGCCAGAGAAGAGGGCAAGACCGCAACTGATCAGGCTATCGGTACTGTTCATTATATCAGTCCGGAACAGGCAAGAGGGGATATTACAGACGCCAAGAGTGATCTCTATTCTGTAGGCGTAATGCTCTATGAGATGCTGACAGGTCAGAAGCCTTTTGATACTGACAATCCGGTTTCCATTGCTGTTATGCATATGCACAATATTGCAGAACTGCCGAGAAGAATAAATCCTGATATTCCGCTGCCGCTGGAGGAAATTATCGTCCACGCAATGGAAAAGAATCCTGCGGACAGATATCAGACTGCCCTTGAAATGCTCAGAGATATAGACCGTTTCAAGGCTGATCCGGACGTCCATTTCGGTTACATTACAAATCAGCCTGAACAGGATATGAAAACAAGATATTTTTCAGCTGTAACTGAGGAAGTTCCTGATGATTTTCCGGAAGAGGATTATACCAACGGAAATGATGAGATTTACAGCGAAAATGATGTTTATGATGATACTTATGATGAGGATTACAGCGATTTTGAAGAAGAACCGGAAAAGAAAAAATCTCTCTTTGTGCCTGTTCTTTCAGCAGTTACCGTTGTAGTTATCATGGTTGCAGTATTCTTTATTGCAACGCTTATAAAAAATGTGTTTACCGAGGACAAAACCACTTCCTCTGAATTTGCAATGCCGAATCTTGTGGGTATGGACTATAATCAGGCTGTTGAGGCATATCCGAAGCTTGATATTCAGGTTGAGTCCACAGAATGGTCAGAGCTTGAAAAGGATAAGATTTTCTATCAGAGTGTACCAGAGGGTGACGGCGTAAAGAAAGGCGAGAGAATCAAGGTAAAGGTAAGCCTTGGCGCAAAGACAGTTAAAGTCCCCAACGTTATCAACTATCACTACAAGACCGCTGAAGAGGCTCTCCGTGCAGACGGACTTGAAGTAGAGTTTAAATATCAGGAAAACAATGATGTTGAAGAGGAAATAGTCTTTGATACAGAACCGGGTGCACTGGAAGAGGTTACTCCGGGTACGACAGTTCTTGTGTATGTAAGCAAGGGCAAGGACGTTGAAGAAATCGAAATGGAAAGCTTTATCGGCAAAAAGATAGAAGACGCAAAGGTACAGTGCGGTATCTGGGGACTCAGTGTCAGAACCGAGAAGAAGGATTCCGGAAAGCCGGAGGGAACGATTCTTGAACAGAGTATTGAAGAGGGTGAAAAAGTTCCGGCTGATTCAACAATCACTTTTGTTGTCAGCACAGGTAAAGAACCGGAGGGAACTGTTGATATGACCTTCTACTTCCCGGGAGAGTCCACAGGAAGATTTACAATCAGCGGATATCAGAACAATGTTAAGATATTTGAAAGTTTTACTCTTTCAGCTGATTACTCAAAGGAAAATCCGATTTCTGTAACTGGCAAGGGAAATGATGTTGAGGTAACAATGGTTCTGACTAATCTCAGCAATAACATGACAGCTGTTTTGGGAAAATATACTATGGACTTTGAAGAGGGAACATTCTCTACCATTTCAGAGGATATTGACCTTGCATTTATAACCGTTGACGGAATGTATAAGGAACCAGAACCGGAACCGGCACCGACGCCGGCACCGCAGCCGGAACCAGAACCGGAGCCGGAAACTGAAGCACCGCAGGCAGATGACGAAAATTCTGATGATTCTGCGTCTGAAGACGGTGAGGAAGAATGAGGGGCATTATAACAAAATCTGTCGGAGGACTCTATCTTGCAGAGTCCTCCGACGGTGTATATGAATGTCATGCAAGAGGAATTTTCAGAAAACGTGGGATATCTCCGGCAGTGGGGGATAACGTTGAATTTGAAAACGGAGTTATAACGGAGATTTTTGAGAGGAAAAACAGTCTTATAAGACCGCCTCTTGCTAATCTTGATTACCTTGTTTTTGTGGTATCCGTTTCACAGCCGTCCCCTAATCTGCTTTTGCTGGACAAGTTTATTGCCGTCGCGGAATATCAGAAAATAGAGCCGGTTATTGCAGTGACAAAAATTGATATTGAAAGCTGTGAAAATATAGTTTCAATATATAATGCTGTGGGGATAACTGTACTGACAATTGATTACAGCAGGGAAGACCCCGCAGAGGAAATAAGGGAACTGCTGAAAGATAAGATAAGCGCATTTACCGGAAACAGCGGTGCAGGAAAATCCACTCTTTTAAACGCAATAAGCAGTGACTTTGAGATTCCTACGGGTGAAATAAGCAAAAAGCTGGGCAGAGGACGCCACACAACACGTCATGCAGAACTTTACAAACTGCCGTGGGGCGGCTATATTGCCGATACTCCCGGTTTTTCAACCTTTGAAACTGACAAGTACAGCATAATAAAAAAGGAAGAACTCAGTGGCTGTTTCCGTGAGTTTGAACAGTTTGAGGGAGAATGCAGATTCCGTGACTGCTCTCATACAAAGGAAAAGGGCTGCCGTGTCATTGAGGCAGTTGAAGAGGGAAAAATTGCAAAGTCACGCCATGAAAGCTACTGCACTATGTATGAGGACGCAAAAAAAATCAAGGAATGGGAGCTTTGATGATTATGCAGAACAAGAAATGCTATATATTTGCAGGTTCGCCGGACGCTAAGTGCAGCGGAGTGACTTTTGACAAAAACAGGTATGTTATCTGTGCAGACGGGGGATATGCCCTTGCGAAAAAAATGGGTATTGCTCCTGACGTTATAATCGGTGATTTCGATACCTATCAGAAACAGCTGCCCTCAGACTGTGAAGTCATAAAATATCCGGCTGAAAAGGATGATACCGACACAATGCTTGCGGTCAAGCTGGCACTGGAGAGAGGGTATAAAAATATAGTAATCTGCGGAGCAATAGGCGGACGCCTTGACCACACATTTGCAAATATCCAGACTCTCAGATATATTATGAAACACGGCGGAAACGGTGAACTTGCCGGTGACGGCAGTTTTGCCACAATGCAGGGACCGGGGGTAAAGGTCTATAACCGCATAAACGGGTATTACTTTTCTCTTTTTTCCTACACAGAGGAATGCAGCGGTATTACGGCAACAGGTTTTAAGTACCCTTTGAAAAATGCCGTTTTAAAGAACAGCTTTCCGCTGGGTATCAGCAATATGGTAACAGGAAAATCCGGAGTGATATCCCTTGAAAAAGGTATTCTTCTGGTTATTTTTTCAAAAGATATGAACCAAAACTGAAAAAATGAATATAATACAGTATAAATCTTTTCAGCGGAGGTACACAATATGAAAATTGTAGTAATCAAGAGTCCAAAGCTTCTGTCCGGATTTTTCAGGTTTATTTTTAAAATCAAAAAAGAGGAAGAGACGGAATAATTGCAGTAAAAACCCCTTTTGTCAGACTGGAGAAAGGCTGATGAAAGGGGAGATTTTTTCATTTAATTTTTTCTGGAGAGTCTTATTAAATTGAGATCCATGGCAGCAACTGTAAACGGCATTATAATGAAACTAATGATTTTTATAAATATTCCGCCAATATTTACAGAAGATATAATTCCCAGAGGAATCATATAGCATAATATTGATATTACAGTACTTTCCAAAATAAAGGCCACCAATATACGATTAAGCTTTTTTTCCTTTATAAGAGAAAGTACGGTGTAAAGCCAGAAAAGTATATTTATTCCGGGAATTAAAGATAAAATTATATATTTTCTTTCTGAAAAATTCATGGCAGTTCACCTCAGTACAGTATTATCAGATTCATTATATCAGATAAATATATACTTTGCAAGTGCAATTTTGTTCTTGTATTTTCTGCTCAGAAATGCTATAATATAATGTGAAAACTAATGACAGGAATGGTGTCCGATGAAAAAATGGATTATTAAAAAGCCTGATACGGCTGTATCAAAAAAACTTGCGGTAGAATGTGCTGTAACGCCCCTTTGTGCCGATGTGCTTGCGGCAAGGGGAATCTCTACCTCTACAGAGGCGGCAGAGCAGTTTAATGCTGACAGTCTTTCGGACCCGTTCCTTTTAAAGGACATGAAAGAGGCGGCGGAACTGATAAACGACGCCATTGAAAATTTCACTCCTGTCTGCATTTTCGGCGACTACGACTGCGACGGTATTGCCTCAACTTCCATGCTCTTTTCTTATCTTGAATGCATGGGCGCAAACGTTATGTATATCCTCCCCGAAAGGGACGAGGGCTACGGTCTTAACGAAAACGCAGTCCGCAGAATGCATGAGCAGGGGGCACAGCTTATCATAACAGTTGACAACGGAATATCGGCGCATAAAGAAGCAGAACTGATTTACAGCCTTGGAATGAAACTTATCATCACCGACCATCACCAGCCGGGAGAAACTCTCCCACGAGCCGAGGCTATAGTTGACCCACACAGGAAAGACTGCGTTTCGCCTTTTAAGTATCTCTGCGGTGCCGGCGTTGTTTTAAAGCTTATTGCGGCGGCAGAGGGCGGCAGCTATGATACTGCGCTGAACGAATACGGCGAGCTTGCGGCACTGGCTACTGTTGCTGACGTTGTTTCGCTGACAGGGGAAAACAGATTTATTGTGAAGTACGGCTTAAAGCTTATGGAAAACTCCGAGCGTGCCGGAATAAACGCTCTTATTTCCAAAAGCGGAATCAAATTTCCGATTTCTTCAACATCTGTTGCTTTCGGACTTGCCCCGAGAATCAACGCATCAGGACGTTTCG
>JALEVO010000010.1 GCA_022788225.1 Oscillospiraceae bacterium
CATCTCAAATGCCGGACAGGCTTTACTTCCCTTGACGGGTATGATTGTAGGTCTTGGTACCGCTGCTGTTAAAACCGGTATGGACTTTGATGCAGCCATGAGTAAAGTTTCCTCCGTGTCTGGTGCTACCGGTGAGGAACTCCAGTCACTTCGTGACAAGGCTCGTGAAATGGGAAGCAAGACAAAATTTTCTGCCTCTGAGGCTGCCGAAGCTATGAACTACATGGCTATGGCTGGCTGGAAAACAACTGATATGCTTTCGGGTATTGACGGTGTTATGAACCTTGCCGCTGCCTCCGGTGAAGACCTTGCGACCACCTCTGATATTGTAACTGACGCACTGACCGCTTTCGGCTTAACTGCTGCCGACAGCGGTCATTTTGCTGATATTTTAGCTGCGGCGTCCAGTAACGCAAATACCAATGTTTCAATGATGGGCGAAACCTTTAAATACGCTGCTCCTGTTGCTGGTTCTCTTGGATTTTCCGTGGAAGATACTGCAGAGGCAATAGGACTTATGGCGAATGCCGGAATCAAGTCCACACAGGCAGGAACATCATTGCGTTCTGTTATGACTGCACTTGCGGGTGAAGTTAAAATCTGCGGTGAATCCCTTGGTGAAGTTGAAATTCAGACTACCAATGCAGACGGCAGTATGCGTGAACTCTCCGATATTCTTGCTGATTGCAGAACTGCTTTTGCGGGACTTTCCGAATCGGAACAGGCGTCCGCTGCACAGGCACTTGTAGGCAAAAATGCAATGTCCGGATTCCTTGCACTGATGAACGCCGCACCGCAGGATATTGAAAAGCTGTCGGGTGCTATTTCCGACTGTGACGGCACTTCTCTCAAAATGGCTGAAACCATGCAGGATAATCTTGCCGGACAGCTGACAATTCTTCAATCGGCTCTCCAGGAACTTGCAATTTCGTTTTCTGACATTCTTATGCCTACTTTAAGAGATATCGTTTCAAAAATACAGAGTCTGGTTGACAAATTCAATGGTCTTGATGAGAGAACAAAAACAATTATTGCAAAGGTGGCTGTTTTAGTTGCCGCACTGGGTCCTGCACTGATAGTAACAGGCAAGCTGACAAGCGGTATTGGTACTGTTCTTAGTATACTTCCAAAGGTTGCAGCTGCCATGGGTGGTCTGCCTGTTCTTGCTGTTACTGCCGCCATTGCAGGACTTGTAGGAGCGTTCTTAGCTTTTGAAAAATCCGGCAAAAGTGTGTCGGATTTTTTTGACGGCATACAAACGAAAATATCATCATTTCTATCGTCCGTAAACAGTTTTATATCAGAAAATTTACCGGGAATTATATCTTCGTTTGTAGAAATTATTCCTGAATTTGCGGCGTTTGCATCTGAATTTATCACCTCTCTTATCGGCTTTATATCAGAGCTTTTACCACAGCTGATTCCTGTTGCAGTTACCCTTATAGACACCCTTTTGCAGGGACTTATTTCGGCTCTTCCAGCTTTAATTGACGGAGCATTGCAGATAATAAATGCACTGGTGACTGGAATAACGCAGAATCTGCCCATAATTGTAAATTCTGCACTGCAGATAATTATGACTCTGATTAATGCACTCGTTCAGAATCTTCCGCTGATTATCAATGCGGCTGTACAGTTGATAACATCACTTGTAAATGGTTTAATCGTAAATTTACCAATGATAATCAATGCTGCCCTTGAAATGATAACTACACTCACAAACTCGTTAATCGAACAGTTACCACTCATTATAGATGCCGCACTTCAGCTTATAGTAACGCTTGTTCAGGGGCTTATGGACAATCTGCCGCAAATTATACAGGCAGCACTTGATCTGATAATTGCACTTGTACAGGGTATCATTGATAATCTGCCGATGATAATTGAAACTGCAATTAACCTGATTATTACAATTGTCGAAACGATCATAGAAAATCTTCCCATGATAATTGATGCGGCAATACAGATAATCATTGCACTTGTCGAAGGACTTGTAAGTGCAATACCACAGATACTTTCTGCTGTATGGGATATTGTGAAGTCTATCATTTCAGAATTTCTGAGCGGTGACTGGATTGGTACCGGTATAGACATACTGACTTCACTTATTGACGGTTTGGTGAGTATGGTTTCAAGTGTGCTATCATCTATCGGTGACCTGATAGGGCAGATTTTCGATAAGTTTCTTGACCTTGGCAGTGATATGCTTGATGTAGGTAAAAATATTGTTGAGGGATTGTGGGACGGTATCAGCGGTGCAGCCGGCTGGCTGTGGGACAAGATATCCGGATTCTGTTCTGAAATATGGGACGGTATATGTGATTTCTTTGAGATTGCGTCACCGTCAAAGCTGTTCAAACGTGAACTGGGTTTTAATCTTGTTTATGGTCTTGCAGAGGGTATTGACGGCAAGGCAGAAACAGCAGTCAATGCTGTAAATTCTATGGGAAATGAAGTAATGAAAGCAGCTGAAAAGTCACTGCAGGCTGACTGGAATTTAAGCGGTTTCAGAAACGTTCCTTCTTCCAATTCCGTAGTAAATAACTACTACAACGACAACAGCCGGACAGTGAATCAGACTAACAATAGTCCGAAAGCACTGTCACGGCTGGAAATTTACAGGTTGACGAGGAATGCGGTGAATATATAAATCAGTTCGGAACGAACTCAATCTTCAAGGACATACCCATAGCAGATGCGAGTCTCTGTAAAGTTTTGATAGAAGGATTAGCATTGCCATTTTCAAGTTTACTGATATCTCCCTGTGCAATGCCGGTACGCTCAGAAAGTTCCTTTTGTGTAATACCTTTGCTTTTTCTTGCATCAATCATTGCCTGAATAATTGCAAATTCAGGCTCAAGAGCATCATATTCAGCTTTCAGTTCTTTATCCTGAAGCTGCTCATTCAAAAAATCATTAAAGTTTGTCATTATACATTCTCCTTTCGGCTCAGGTATTCTTTTCTGTATGCTTTTGCTTTTTCAATCTCTCCCGGAGGTGTCTTTTGTGTTTTCTTGATAAATCCATTTGTAAGTATTGCTTTTTTACCAATGACAAAGAAATACAACACTCTTGAAATATCAGAACCGACCTTTGCACGAAGCTCAAATATTCCGTCATCAAGATGCTTGGATTGCGGCTCTCTCAGTTCAAATCCATTCTCCTGAAGCATTAAAACTGTGCGGAGCATTTTTGCCCTCATCTTTATGTCAAGAGACTGAATAAATTCTTTCGCGGGTTCTTCACCATTTGGCAAGTCATAAAATATGATTTCAAATTCCTGCAAAATTATTCATCTCCAATATAGTATATATCCTATATTTATTATACTTCAAAATAATTGAAAAGTCAATAGCAAATCGATAATAATTCAATCACTCAGAAAGGAAGTGAAACATGTTCTTCACCATAATCCTCGAAAACCAATCCGGCGAACAAATAAACATGACCACAACTGCCAACCAGTACATGACCGCAAAAATTGACGGACTGAACCCACCAGCCGGAACAATTAGTACCTCTACTTACGCTGGCATGGACGGCAGCTATCTGAACAATTCCTTTATCGAAAAAAGAAATATAGTTATATACTTTCAGATGCGTGGGATTGATATTGAAAAACGCAGACATCTGCTGTATCGTGTCGTCAAGCCGTCCAGATATATCAAGGTTTACTATAAGACTGCCAGTATTGATGTGTACACCGAGGGTTATGTAGAAACCTGTGAGGTCAGCAATTTTGATGCCCTCACAAGCGGACAGATCAGCATTATCTGCCCTGACCCGTACTGGTACAGTACATCAGCTGTTTACGCATATCATAGTCAGATTACAGGAGCATTTCATTTTCCTTTTCCGGAAAGTGACGCTCCTTTTCCTCTGGGCGTTTACAGCACTTCTGACAACATTATCATACAGAATGACGGTGATGAAACCGGGTTTACAATCAGATTAGAGGCATTTGATGATGTCTTGACTCCCACCATTTACAATGCTGATACCGGCGAGTATCTACAGATAAAGGGCGAACTTCTC
>JALEVO010000069.1 GCA_022788225.1 Oscillospiraceae bacterium
GCTCTTTTTGCGGGAAGGTAAAAACGTATTTACTGTCCGTGCGATAAAAGGTGTCAAAAACCTGAAAATAACTTTAATGCACAGAAATGCTTTTATGGGGGTGTAATCATGCAGATTGAAATATATAGTCTGACAGCAAATGAAAATAATATTTCTGTTGTTCTTGAAGCAGTCTGCGACAGCTTTTCTTCTCTATTGTGGGATATCGAATACTATTCCTGCGGTACTTTTGAAGTATATATTGCTGCATCTCCGCAGAATATCGAAATCTTTCAGACAGGCAGAATTGTCGGGCGTGATGATGACAAGGAGCATTTCGGAATAATTGAAACTGTAAAAATCGAAACCGACGCAGAAAACGGCGATTACCTTACTGTTTCGGGCAGGTTTCTCACCAGTCTGCTTTCACGAAGAATTATTTATCCAGCATTTTCCGCAGGCAACAGCAGCTGTGAGGGTATTGTCAGAAGTATAATTGCACTTAATGCTATATCATCAGGAGTACGCAATATCCCGGGTCTTTCAATGGGAACAGTAACCGGTGACTGCTGGCAGAAAACTATGAGCCTTATGGTAAGCTATGAAAATCTTATGGACTGGATTTATCTTTTCTGTGAAACCATCGGTGGTTCTCTGAACATCCGTCTTGACGGAGATTCAATGAAATGTGACCTTTTTCAGGGTACTGACAGAAGTATTAAGCAATCTGAAAATCCACATATTGTTTTTTCAGATTCTTACAACAATTTGTTGTCTTTCTCTTATGCTGCCGATTCATCTGTACAAAAGAATTTTGCATATGTTTTCGGCAGCGGTGAAGGAACTGCAAGAAAAAGAACAACCTGTTTCTATAACAAGGAGCCAACTCATCTTGACCGATATGAAGTATATGCTGACAAGAGAGATCTGTCACAGGACGAAGGAGTAAGTAACGGTGAATACCTCACTCTCTTAAAACGTGCCGGTACTGAGGAACTGGTTTCTCCGCAGATTTTATCCGAATTCACTATCGCAGCTTTTTCAACACAGTACAAATACAATGTTGATTATTTCGTCGGCGATTACGTTACTGTCGAGCACAAACGATTTGGCTTGATACAGCCGAAAATACAGCTTATCGGCATGATTGAAAGCTTTGACAGCAATGGCAGAAATCTCACACCAACATTCAGGGAGGTTTAACATTATGGCATTTTCATATGGATTCTTCGATTCAAAAAATCTCGACCGTGTTTACACCGCTGAAGATTTTACAAGCTATTTATCCGGCATGATATGTGACGGAGTTTTTGATACTTACGGCGACAACTTTTCGGTTTCTGCCGGCGACAATGTTTCTGTTGTTATCGGTACAGGAAAAGCATGGATCGACGGGCATTTTTTCCTCAACGATATAGCGTACAAGCTTGATCTGAAAAAGTATGTGGACGAGTCTTTAAACAGGTATGTTATTATCGGCATAAGCTGTGATACAAGTGATTCTGTTCGTGCCTGTCAGATTGAAGTCAAGGCAGGAACTGCGGCAACTTCTCCGTCCGTACCGTCTTTTCAGAATACTGATGCTAAGAAATATCTGACGCTTGCTGCCGTACGCTTAAACAACGGTATAACAGAAATTTCTCAGGCAGATATTACTGATTACAGAAGCAATGAGAAGAAGTGCGGTTATGTGAAGTGTATTCTGGGAAAATGCAAGGTTTCAGAAATACTGTCAGCACTTGACACTTACAACAGTACTATAACTCAGCTTAACAACCATGTAACCGAACTTCAGAACAGGCTTGCAGAAGTTGAAGCTGTAACAGGTGCAACAGGTGTAATTCTTGTATCTGCTGGTCAGATTGGCAGTAATGCCTTTTACGCCCTTTACTCTGATGGTACTCTCCGGATAAACGGCAGCGGCAGTACCTACAGTTACACCGGACTGAATAACTCCATTTTCTATATGAATTCAAATATCAAAAAAATTATTGTATCTTCCGGAATTACTGCTCTGGGAGATTTTTTATTTGAATCCTGTGATAACATAAAAACTGTTTCATTAGCTTCAACAGTAACATCAATCGGTGCATCTGCTTTTTCATCTACGGGTCTTGAAGAAATCACAATTCCGGCAAGTGTGAAATCTATCGGAGAGTATGCTTTCAAGGGAACTAAACTCACCAATATTACCATACCGGAAAGTGTCACATCAATGGGATACTACATTTTCAGCAGCTGCATGAAATTAAAAACAGTAAAAATAAACGGCAGTGTTATCAGTTCATACACCTTTGCCTTTTGTTATGCACTGTCAAGTCTGACCATTTCTGTAAACTGCAAATCAATAGGTTCAAACATTATCGCATATTGCCAGTATCTTGATACGATTAATTATGAAGGTACTATCGCACAATGGAATTCTATTCAGAAGCCTGACAACTGGATATCCTCTGCGGATCACAACTACAACGGCTATCTGAAGAAAATTCAGTGTTCAAACGGCTATCTTGAATATGATACTGTAAATTATACATGGAAAGAGGTGAAGAACTGATGCTGAAATTTTTAGTCAGGCAACAGAAGATTGAAATACTGGAACGTGAGATAATTGCGTCAGACCAGATTGCTTTTGTCACGCTGAAATTCACCTTTGACGGTGACTGGAAGAAGTTTCACAAGGTGGTGCAGTTTACGCAATGTGATGAAACCTACAACAGAGTTCTTGGAACTGACGGTCTGTCCTGTCTGCTGCCTGTTGAGATTCATGCGGGTGCAGTGAAAATGTCAGTGTTCGGGTATGATGCTGACAATACAGAGGGACTCCGTGCAACTACTGTTCCTGTAACGTTAAATATTCGTCAGTCCGGATTTGTAGGTGACGATGACAACAGTCCGATTCCTCCAACACCGGATTTGTACACTCAGCTTTTGCAGAAAATCAAAGAAAAAGGCAAAGACGGCAAATCAGCATATGATATAGCAGTCGGGCATGGATTTATCGGTTCAGAGGCTGAATGGCTTGAAAGTCTGAAAGGTTCGGACGGCAGAGATGGTGTTGATGGCAAAGACGGTGAACCTGGTGCAGACGGCAGAAATGGTGTTGACGGTGCAATGGGTCCTCCCGGACGTGACGGTTCTGACGGGTTACCTGGTACAAATGGTACGGACGGTAAATCTGCTTATGAAACAGCTGTTGATAACGGCTTCGTAGGCACTGAAACAGAGTGGCTTGAAAGTCTGAAAGGCGCAGACGGCAAGGACGGTAAAGACGGCACAACGCCTGATTTATCTGCTTACCCGACGTATGAAGCGGTGGAACTGATTATTCAAAAAATCGTATATCCGCTTACATTGCAGGCACATTCACACAGTAATCTTGAACTGCTTGAAGCTATAACCGAGAATGTTCAGCAAAATCTGCAGTCTCTTAAAGACAGTACCATGGACTACATTTCAGGCTTAACCCACCGATGTGATGAAACCGATGCCACTTTAAGTTATATCCTTGAAAAGCTTGAACAAACCCAAAGCACAGATTACACCGTACTTTTTGAGAGTGGTTCTGACTGCTTACAGAAATACGGTGAAAACATATTCACCTATTACAATGACGGCTACCGTTCTCTTTCAGGTTTTGCGGAAAGCTATCCTCATTTCTGCTGTGCTGAAAATGACTTTGTTCTTTACTTCAATCAGACAGATTTCAGCTGGGCTGGGACGGTATTTGTTCTTTGTCTGACACCTGTTGCTCTGACTTCTTCCATTCACCTTATTCTCAGCTATACGGTAGGGGCATCGCAGGACGCAGAATTCTTTCTTGTGAGAAAAACAGATAAAACTGGCTCTGAACTTGCCCGGTATATCTATGAGGAAATACAGGCAGGCAACGCTGTGGAGCTGTCATTCAAATGGCTTTATTCCGATACATATATTTCCGTTATGCAGACAATGGAAAATGTACCGGATGGAGAATATTATCTTGCCTTTAAAGGCACATCGGATAATTCACATCCGATGGTAAAATCAATCAAATTTATGAAAGGGTGATTTTTATGAAAGAATGGATCTGCACTTTTACCGGTGTAATCGGTAGTTTTGTAGCCGCTATTTTCGGTGGCTGGGATTCTGCACTTGTAACGCTTCTCATCTTTATGGGAGTGGATTTTGTAACTGGTCTTGTTACAGCTGCCATGGGCAAAAGCAAGAAATCCAAAACCGGAAAGCTCAGCAGTTCTGCCGGCTGGATAGGACTTATGAAAAAGTTCTGTGTTCTTATGCTGATTGTTGTTGCTGTCAGAATTGATATTCTGCTTGGTACAACATATATCCGTGACGCTGTCTGCATTGCTTTTTGCGTCAACGAACTGCTGTCAATCTTAGAGAACACAAGTTTAATGGGAATCCCGTATCCGTCGGCTTTGAGAAATGCAATTGACGTATTGCAGGAAAAAGCCGGTCGCATGCAGGAAGAAAAGGAGGACGATGATAATGGCAATTCTGAAACCTGATAAGACAACAACCCTCGGCGGTGTTACCGTCAATGAGTATTTGCTCACAAAACACAATCCGAACAAAATCGATATGCCCTCCGTTTCTATGGAGGGCAGAATTATTGGTGTAACTGTTCATAACACAGCATGGATTACAACTGCGGCAGGAACTACTCCTGCCGAGCAGTACACAAGAGCAACGGTCAACGGCAATATGAATGATGTCAGAGTTCACTACTACGTTGACAACGTCTGTGCGTGGCAGAATCTTCCGCTGACTTTGTCCGGCTGGCATGCCGCTGACGGTGACGGAAACGGCAACCGCAGAACCATTGCAATTGAGTGTATTATGAGCTCTGCTTATAATGACAAAGACAAGAAGTCCGAGGACAACTGTGCAAGACTGGCAGCGGCACTGCTGAAAAAGTACAAACTCGGAATCAACGCTCTGTACACCCACAATCACTGGTACAGCGGAAAATACTGCCCTGCGTACATACTTCCTCACTGGGATAAGTTCAAGGCAAAGGTGCAGTCCTACATGAACTCCGGTTCTTCTGCTAAACAGCTTTACAGAGTAAGGAAATCCTGGTCTGACGCCAAGTCACAGATTGGAGCATATTCTTCTTTGGAAAATGCGAAAAAGGCTTGTAAGGCAGGATACAGCGTTTTTAACAATTCAGGTAAAGCGGTATATACCAAGTCAGCCGTCTGGAGCAAGGGACAGAAGGTAATTCTTTCTGCCAATACTCCCCTGTTTGCAAGTGCTGAAACTACAACAGTTTCAAAGCGAATCCGCGGTACTTATTACATTTATGACGGTGTTGCCTGTAAGAACGGTCGATATCGTATTACTTCAAAAGCTGATTACTGTGGCAAAACACCTATAGGACAGTATGTAACAGGATATGTTTCG
>JALEVO010000071.1 GCA_022788225.1 Oscillospiraceae bacterium
TCCTCCAGACAACAATGAAAAAAGCCGTCAGGGCATATTTCTCATTTCATATTCTTACTCTTAACATTTTACTATATTTCTGTCAACTTTTCAAGGCAAAACTTGATTATTGTTTAGTTGATACAGTTTTATCTTCTGTTATTTGTATAAATTGTGCAAAAACACACCAATTGAACTCTTAAATGATATTTTTTTTACAGCTTC
This sequence comes from Oscillospiraceae bacterium, assembly GCA_022788225.1. GTDB lineage: Bacteria > Bacillota > Clostridia > Oscillospirales > Ruminococcaceae > Porcipelethomonas. The sequence goes on from JALEVO010000071.1 coordinate 205, forward strand.
TTCTGTAATCAGGTCAGTTTCGTAAAGCAGTGTATCACCATTATAAAACCCGACACACCCTATCTTCTGCCCTTTTTTCACAGGAGCGTCGATGTATTCAGGCATAAAAACCACAGTGCTTATCTCGCCGCCGTTTTCCGGAACAACAAGTCCCTCAAGACTTCCGGCTGTTATGCTCACTGCCCTGTCAAGTCCGCCTCTGACGGTTATCGGCTTGATAAATTCACCGGAAAAAGACGGTGTGGTTACCTTGAAATAAGCGAAACCGTCCGCCATAAGTGATTTTCCCACTGAAAAGCGTTCATTTTCATCTGCGCACCCTAAAACCACTGCAATATACTTCTTGCTGTCACGCTCTGCCGCCATGGCAAGGCAATAGCCGGATTTTTCCGAATGAGAGGCTTTCAGTCCGGTTATTCCGTCATATGTCCTGACCAGCTTATTCTCGTTTACAACTTCAGTCTGCCCGTTTCTCACGTTATCTATCCATGTGTTCATAAACGGATAAAGAAACTCGTGTTTCAGAACCTCACGGCAAAGGAGCGCAATATCATAGGCTGTGGAATACTGCCCGTCGCAGTCATATCCGGCGGCATTTTTGAAAACAGTGTTTCTCATGCCCAGTTCAAATGCCCTTGCATTCATCATGCCCACAAATTCTTCCTCGGTGCCGCCGATTTCCTCGGCAATAACCATTGAAGCGTCATTTGCGTTGCCAATAATTATGGATTTCAGCAGTTCCTCAACAGTAATATTTTCCCCTGCCATAAGCCACACAACTGCGCCTTTCTGGGAGTTTGCGTTTGAACTTGCAGTGAGCACACTGTCCATGGAAAGATTTCCGCACTCTATCTCCTCTGCGGCAAGCAGAACAGTCATAAGCTTATTGAGAGTACCCTGTGGCACCCTGTCATAACCTCCGCTGTGTTTTATGACCGTGCCTGTTTCCGCCTCCATAAGCAGAGTTTTCATCTCATATTCAGGTACAGATTCTTCTGCACAGACGCTGAAAACCATACTGAAAAGCATAACAGCAGCGGTGAGGATACGGAACATTCTTTTTATCATATTTACCACCATATATTCTACAATTTAAATTCTGTAAAATATATGCCGGATATCTGAAAAAAATTCTCAGTCCACTCTGTTTGCTTTTCTTCTCACCTTATTGTCATACATTTCCTTGTCAGCGGCATCCAGAATTTCTTTCAGTTCAGTTTCATCATCAATAAAACCACAGAAAACTCCAAGACTCGCCTCAACCTTATACGGCTTGTCTGACGATTCATTATATCTTTCAAAAAAGCTGTTTATAGATTCTATATATTCATCTATCATTGTCTCATCATAATTTCCTGAACCTATGACAACAAATTCATCACCGCCTGTACGGGCGCATATCTCATTATTTATACAGCTTGTGTTCAATGCTCTTGCAGTAATCAGAATTGCATTGTCACCCTCGCTGTGACCATAGGTATCGTTTATCATTTTCAGTCTGTCAAGGTCAGCGGCAAGAACAAATATTTTCTTTTTGTTCTTCCTTGCATCCTCAACGATTTCCACTGAAAATTTATCAAAGCCCTTGCGGTTGAAAATACCTGTAAGAGCGTCACGGATTGAAGTCATGAAAAGGCGCTGATTAATTGTTTTCAGATAATTCTGAACACGGATAAACTCCAGCGCATTGTTAATATTCTTAGTCCATGAACGATATACCTTATCATAGGTTTTAAGCTTGTTTCCGTAAGAGATGACCTCATAGCCGAAACAGCGGTCATTAAAATGTATCGGGATAAAAAAGAATGCCGTCGGCTCTTCCCTTTCTTCCCACAATGCCGGCAGCATAATGGATTTGTCAAACTGACTCTGATTCATCTCTAACTGACGTAAATTCCTGCGTTTCCAGAGTTTTATATTCATAATATCTGTATATCCGCAGCGCAGATAACTGTTGTCACGAAGTTCATCGTCTGTCACTACGTCCCAGTTATCACAAAGACAAAGGTAGTAATTTTCAAGTCCGTCAATCAGATATGTATAATTATCAAGACAATTTATGCATTCATCAAGGTCAGATGTATTTGTGAGAGCCTCTGCCATATTGCTGGCTTCAAATACTGCTTCAAACTGCTGCTGATTTTTCAGGTCAGCCTTGCGCTTTGCCATAAGCTCCTTGCTGTCTTTTCCGCAGCCGCAGCTCTGACCGGTTATAACATAGCCGATATCATTTGTGCAAAGTTCACATTCCTCACCGGTTATAAGCTTCCACAACACACTTACAGTCTTTGCTCCAAGTGCGTGATTAGGCGCAGCATAGCTTGTAATGGAAGGAACATTGTCAAGTGCCTCCTGCGAAAAGTCATATCCGGAAATCGCTATATCTCCCGGAACATCAAATCCGTTATCAGTAAGAGTGTTGCAGAGATTTATAGCCATCCAGTCGTTGGCACAGATAACGGCTTCAGGTTTTTCAATTTTTCCGTCAATTATATCATGTGCAAGATTTTTGGCGGCAGTCTCCCAGAAATCACCGTAGCGAATATAATCTTCTCTTATTTCAATGCCATGCTTTCGCAGAGAATTTTTATAGCCTTCCAGTCTGTCCCTTGACTGAACAAGGCATTCATATCCTGTCAGGCAGAAAATTTTTGTAAAACCGTGAACATCAATAAAGTGGTCAACAAGCTTTTCAAACGCCCTGACATCATCTGCAAGTACATTGGCAAAGCCGTCTTCAACTGTATCCATGCAAACAACCGGTTTTCCGCATTCTGCAAGCTTTTTATCAAGTCTGGCTTTAAAATTTTCCTTATGTATAATTCCTGGGGCATATATATAACCATCGAAAAGATCACAGTTTATAAGTTCAAATATATTTTCTTCACCGCGCTGAAATGCTGTATCACTGTCAACATTATGGAGCATACTGAAAACAGATACATCCATATCAAGAAAAAAAGCCTGCTCCATTACGCCTTTAACCATATTTGACTGATAAGGGTCATGAACATCAAATATAATTGCAGCTATATGTTTCCTTTTTTTCATAATATCTGAACCCTTTCGTTTATTTCTTTTTTTAGTCCGTACATAGTCACTCCGCATCTTCATAAAATCAATTTATATTTTAATATATATGTGTATATTGCTATCCCAAAAAGCTTATTAATATATATTATACAATAAAGACAGAACAATTTCAATAGTTTTTTACATTTCCGAGTAAAATAATTTTTTTAAGTTATTCACATTATGTTAACAGATTTTTATTCACTCAACAAATAAATCCATAAACAGACAGTTGTAAATTGTTGTCAGAAAGGCTGTAATTGTCCCCGTTATTTCCCTTTATTGACTTTGAAACCCATTTCTTTTAAAAAATTTTAAAAAAAGCAAAAAAATTTCATAAATAGCTTGATTTTTTTAATTATATGGGTTATAATGTGATTAAGTTAAAAAACAAAAACTATTTATTTTCCTCTGGGAGCACTGAAAATGCACAAATTCAAAAGCAATTCCTTTATGCTTATTTCACCGTTAC
>JALEVO010000075.1 GCA_022788225.1 Oscillospiraceae bacterium
ATGATATGAGTGAACTTTGGAATGGGGACGAAAATATCCGTTCTCTGAAATCGCTGATTTTATTCGGTCTGAGAGGTATGGCGGCTTATGCTTATCATGCAATGGTTCTGGGCTATACAGATGACGAGGTGAACCATTTCTTCATTGAGGGACTTTTCAAAATCGGTCTTGACCTGACAATGGAGGAACTGCTACCTGTTGTTATGAAAGTGGGAGAAATCAATCTGAAATGCATGGATCTGCTTGACAGGGCAAACACTGAAACCTACGGAAATCCCGAACCTGTAACCGTTCCGCTGAAAGTGGAAAAAGATCCGTTTATTGTGGTTTCAGGGCATGACCTGAGAGATTTGCAGCTGCTTCTGGAGCAGACAAAGGATAAGGGAATCAACATTTATACTCACGGAGAAATGCTGCCAGCCCATGCTTATCCGAAGCTGAAAGCATATTCTCATCTTAAAGGCAATTTCGGTACGGCATGGCAGAATCAGCAAAGGGAATTAGACAACATTCCTGCACCTGTTTTGTTTACAACCAACTGCATCATGCCTCCGAAACAGAGCTACGCTGACAGAGTTTTTACAACAGAAACAGTTGCGTTTCCGGGTACTGTTCATATTGGTGAGAACAAGGATTTCAGCCCGATTATCAAAAAGGCACTGGAACTTGGCGGATATGCTGAAGATATGGAGTTTACCGGAATCAACGGCGGAAAACAGGTGACAACAGGTTTCGGACACCATGCGATACTGTCAGATGCTGATAAGGTGGTTGAAGCCGTGAAATCGGGAGCAATACGCCATTTCTTCTTAGTGGGCGGCTGTGACGGTGCGAAAGCAGGAAGAAACTATTACACCGAATTTGTAAAGCAGACACCCAAAGACACAGTTGTACTGACTCTTGCCTGTGGAAAATATCGTTTTAACGACCTTGATTTAGGCGAGATCGGAGGACTTCCACGACTCATGGATATGGGACAGTGCAATGACGCATACGGTGCAATTAAGGTGGCGACTGCTCTTGCCAGTGCTTTTGACTGCGGAGTAAATGAACTGCCCCTGTCTTATGTTCTGTCATGGTATGAGCAGAAAGCGGTTTGTATTCTGTTGACACTGCTTCACCTTGGAATAAGAAATATTCGTCTGGGTCCGTCGCTGCCGGCGTTCCTTTCAAAAGATATTCTTGCATTTCTGGTGAAGAATTATGGAATCGCACCAATTACAACGCCGGAAAATGATTTGAATATTCTGCTGAAATAATATCTGACAACACATCAGAAAAGCTTGCCTGGGAAAATCCGGGCAGGCTTTTTCTATTTGTACTCAAACTCAAAGCTTGCCCTGTCGCTGTTAAATTCAAACAGAACTTTATCCTTGTATAAAAACTGATAGCAAGCTTTGCAGGAGGCGCTTTCGTGAATGGTTCGATTCATCAGACCATGGTTAGGTGCGGAAAGCGGCTGGGAATTCTTTTTCAATAGCTTTGCAGTCAGCTGATAATCTCCCTGTTTTACAGTGACGGAATACTTACCGATATGTTTTACTTTAGCACCCAGATAAGTGGCAATTCTATGCTCTTTTCCGTTTATCAGAACTACACCGATAATTCCGGTAAAATGAAATTCAAATAGCGGAATATCAGCAACAGACAGCATAAGTGAGCCGTTATTGAAATGGCACTGCGTCCAGATATATTCTTTTGGAAAAGAACTGCCGCAGTCTCCTTCAATGTATCCTGTCCCATTGTTGAAAACATACTGCTGACCATTGACTGTAAGTTGTCCGTCAATTCGATGTCGCATACTGTAAACACTGTGTCTGCACTGCATGAATGGAACGAATTTGAAAGGCCCCATGATGTCATACTGAATAGGCGAAAGACCGGAAAAACGAAGTACTCCATTTGCAGAAAGCTTATTATTTTTAATGTGCAATCGGATGCCGTTTTCAGAGAAAACATTTTCACCGATTTTAACCACCAACGGATTCTCCTGATATTGCAAAGACTGAAATGGGATATTGAAAGCTGTATCATCTGTAATCATCTGAAATGATGCAGTTTCTTGATGAAGATTCCTGTGAAATGCCGGGATAAATGCAATGGTTTTATTTTCATTGCTGCATTTGAAATACCAGCCCTTGAAATATTCTTTTTTCTGCATTTTACCGTCCTCCATGTTAATGTATTTCAAATTTAGTATGACTTGTTCTGCAATGGATATACTAACAGAAAACGATTGGAGGAAGCAAAATGAGTAATCACCTGAAAAATGCTACAAGTCCCTATTTATTGCAGCACGCAGAAAATCCCGTAGACTGGTATCCGTGGTGCAAGGAAGCCTTTGAAAAAGCAAAATCAGAAGACAAACCTATTTTTCTAAGCATCGGTTACAGCACCTGTCATTGGTGTCATGTTATGGCACATGAAAGCTTTGAGGATAGCCGGACAGCGGAGATTCTCAACAGACATTTTATATCAATTAAGGTTGACCGTGAGGAGCGTCCTGACATTGACAGTGTGTATATGTCTGTGTGTCAGGCGTTTACCGGCAGCGGTGGCTGGCCTATGAGTATTTTCATGACATGGGATAAGAAACCGTTTTTCGCCGGAACTTATTTCCCGGTACGTTCCCGATATGGTATGCCCGGATTTACGGATATGCTTCATGCGATAGCGAAACAATGGAATGATAATCGGACGGAACTTTTGCAGTCTGCGGAGCAAATCATTACTCATCTGAAAAAATCAGAAGCAATTACAGATTTTAAAGAAGATAATCTGATTGAAGATGCAGTGCAACTTTTAAAACAAAGTTTTGACAGCGTTTATGGTGGTTTTGGCTCTGCACCGAAATTTCCAACACCTCACAACTTACTGTTTCTGATGCTGTATGCAAGTCAGAAGCAGGTTCAAGATGCACTGCAAATGGCAGAAAAAACGCTGCTGCAAATGCGTAAAGGCGGTATTTTTGACCATATCGGTTATGGCTTTTCACGATACTCCACGGACAAATATTTTCTTGCACCGCACTTTGAGAAAATGCTCTATGACAATGCACTGCTGATAATGGCATATTCGGCGGCTTACGCAATGACAAAAAATCAGATTCACCTTGATACAGCGGAGAAAACAGCGAAATATATTCTCCGTGAAATGACCTCTCCGGACGGCGGATTTTACAGCGCACAGGATGCGGACAGCGAAGGTGTGGAGGGGAAATACTATACTTTCACGCTGAATGAGATTATGGACATTCTGGGGAAAGAGAGAGGAAAGCAGTTTTCACAGACTTTTGATATTACCGCAGGCGGCAATTTTGAGGGTGTGAATATTCCCAATCTGCTGAAAAGCAGTGATATGGAATCTGATTTCAGTGAAGAAATACAAAAGCTTTACGATTACCGTAAAAAGCGTACCAAACTTCATCTGGACGATAAAATTCTGCTTTCATGGAATGCTCTGATGACAGCGGCATTATCCATGCTTTACAGAGTAGCGCATAAGGAAAAATATTTGCAGGCGGCACAAAATGCAGAAAGATTCATCGAACAGAATTTGTGTGATGGCTTACAGCTTTTCACAAACTGGCGTGACGGGAAACGTTCTGAAAAAAGCTTTCTGGACGATTATGCCTTCTACATTGCATCACTGATTGAACTGTACAATTCAACACTGGACACGGTTTATCTGGAAAAGGCAGAACGATTCTGTGATGAAGCAGTAAGACGATTTGCAGATTGTCAAAGCGGCGGCTTTTACCTTTGTGAAGCCAGTCACACAGAGCTTTTCTTGAATCCCAGAGAAACCTATGACGGTGCAATCCCAAGCGGAAACGCTGTCATGGCATACAATTTTGTCCGGCTGTATCAGCTGACGGACAAAGAAAAGTATTGTTTTCTTGCAGAAAAGCAGTTGGCATTTCTGTCTGTACAGGCGCAGGATTATCCGGCAGGGCATAGTATGTTTCTTATGGCAAAACTGCTGCATGAAAATCCACCGGAGCATATTGTAATTGCTGTAAAAACCGACTTCGATTTGCAGGAAATACAGAAACTACTTCCGTTTATGGCGAATGTATCAGTTGTGCGGGATAATATGGAATATCCTCTGAAAAATGATAAAGTGACCTATTATATCTGCAAAAATCATGTCTGTCTTCCGCCTACAAATCAGCCGCAGCAGACTTTTGTTATATAGGTGAGGCAAGTAAACCTTACCAAATCTATTTGTAATATTTTGCGGTTGTCACATTTGGTGACGAGCAAAATGGTATTTTAGATAAATTATTGCTCCAGCCAATTTGACAAGGTCTAATTGGTGGAGCAATAATACGACATTGCAGTTACGACTGCAATTCCTCTGATGACTATATATTTTTTCTCTCAGGCAAAAAAGCCGGATAAAGAACAGGCCTCTCAGCCTGTAGCCTTATACAGCTATCATTTCTTCTGAATGATTTGTCCTCCGAGCAAGTTTACGCATTATAGTACAAAGAAAAGTATTTGTCAAGGAAAGATTTCAATTTTTTCTTTAATATATTCGTCTTGATTTTCTTTACCATTGCACATTTTTCTGAAAAGTGTGGTATAATGGTTTAAGTACATAAACCTATGAACGGAGGTGCAGTATGGATCAGTGTGCAGAAGGACGACAGGCACTTGCAAATGAATTTTCAGAGTGCAGAAAAGCTATCATTGCACTGGGTGATGAAACAAGACAAAGCATCATCATGGCGCTGCTTCAAAATGAAAAGATAGGGCTTCGTGTGGGTGAGATCACCGAAAAACGCATCTGTCACGGCCTGCGGTTTCTCATCATTTGCAGATCCTGAAAGATGCGAAGATTGTGGCAATGCGCAGAAAAGGCACGATGAATTTCTACTATATGAGCGCCGACGAAACAGAATGGGGCAAATTGAAAAGACTAATTGACCATATTGATGAGATTATTCATTGTGCCTCAGAGCAGAATTATCCGGACAATCACCTCGGAGAAGATGAAAACTGAACATTTAGGGCATTTCTAAAAACCACCGACTAAAGCCTTAGCACCTCATCTGCTTGCATATTTCCCGTCATTTTGCACCAAAATTTCTTGACATACGCCAGTATGCCTGCGAAATTTTAGTACAATCTGACGAAAAATCTGACGGCGCATCTGAGGCACTATGGTTTTTAGAGATGCCCTTTATTATAAAGGAGTTTTTATATGGAAATTTATGAAGCTATCAAAAATCGTCATTCGGTCAGAAGTTATCTTGACAAGTCCATTCCTGATGATATTATTTCTCAGCTTAATGATGAAATCGCAGAATGCAACCGAGAAAGCGGTCTGCACATTCAACTTGTAACGGACGAGCCGGAAGCATTCAGCGGATTCATGGCGCATTACGGGAAATTCAGTGGTGTAAGAAATTACATTGCGCTTATCGGCAGAAAGACCCCTGACCTGGACGAAAAAACTGGTTATTACGGAGAACGAATCGCAGTCAAAGCACAGCAGTTAGGACTGAATACCTGCTGGGTGGCTATGACATTCAGCAGAAAAAAGAGCAGATGTATTGTAGACAAGGGTGAAAAGCTTGTCTGTGTACTCTCCCTTGGCTATGGAAAAACGCAGGGTACTGCACACAAAAGCAAACCAATGGAGCAGCTTTGTACTGTTTCGGGAAAAATGCCTGAGTGGTTCAGAAAAGGTATGGAGACACTGGCAAAGAACATAATCTTCCTGATGAAGAGTATTGCTCTTGGGAAAGAAGCTTATGGTCTGACTGAATGATGATGTTCTGTTCGGAAAAAGTGTGGTAAAAATAGGCAGGCATTATTTATGGTACAGGAAAGATGTTCCGAAATCCATTCATACTTTTCCAATTGAATGATTGAAAAAAGAACGCAGGTATGATATAATAACACATATAGCCAGATATGAAAAGAGGCGAACCCATGAGAATTATAATTTCTCCGGCAAAGAAAATGAACGTTGATACGGACAGTCTGCCGCATCATCAGCTTCCGCAGTTTTTGCCGGAAACAATGGAAATCATGCAAACCATGCAGAAGATGTCGGACAGTGAATTGCAGTCGCTGTGGAAATGTAATGATGCGATTGCAAAGCTTAATATCACACGTCTGCGCACAATGAATATGGAGGAGAATCTTACGCCTGCCATTCTTGCCTATGAGGGAATTCAGTATCAGCATATGGCTCCCGGCGTTTTTACCTATAAAGAGTTCGACTATATTGAAGAACATCTGCGTATTCTTTCCGGCTTTTACGGTTTGCTTCGTCCCTTTGACGGTGTTGTCCCGTATCGCCTTGAAATGCAGGCAAAACTGCTGGTAGGAGCATACCGCAATTTGTATGAATTTTGGGGAGACAAGCTTGCCGGACAGCTTGCGTCCGAAACGGACTGGATTTTAAATCTTGCTTCAAAGGAGTACAGCAAGGCAGTTACTGCGTATTTGCCGGAAACAGTTCGGGTACTGACCTGTACATTCGGAGAATGGAAATCCGGAAAGGTTGTGGAAAAAGGAACGCTATGCAAAATGGCACGGGGACAGATGGTTCGCTGGCTGGCAGAAAATCAGATTACAGCCTGTGAGGATATTAAAGCATTCAGCGATTACGGATATGTATTTAATGCAGAATATTCCACGGCAGATCACTATGTATTTATAAAAGGAGAAAAATAAAATGTTGGAAGTTGGATTGAAAGCACCAGATTTTACATTGCAGGACAAGGACGGAAACAATGTTTCCCTCTCTGATTTTAAAGGACAGAAGGTAGTACTTTACTTCTATCCAAAGGATAACACGCCGGGCTGTACCCGTCAGGCTTGCGCTTTTGCAGCAAATTATGACGCATTTCAGGAGAAAAACGTTGCTGTAATTGGAGTCAGCAAGGACAGTGTGGCTTCTCACCAGAAGTTTGCAGCAAAGCATAATCTGCCGTTTATTCTGCTGTCAGACCCGGAAATTACTGTAATTCAGGCTTATGACGTCTGGAAAGAGAAGAAAATGTGCGGAAAAGTAAGCATGGGAGTTGTCCGCAGCACCTATGTGATTGACGAGAATGGCGTTATTGAAAAAGTTATCCCGAAAGTGAAACCTGATACCAATGCGGAAGAAATTTTAGCATATCTGGAAGAAAATTATTAAAAAAGCTTACCATATACATTATTCGGCTTAAAAATATCCGTAATGCTCTGCCTGACCTTAATTGTGAGAAAAATATGGTTTATTATTGCTTCCTCAATTAACAATTGGAAATTTATGCGCGGAGCTAAAGATGAAAGCTTAGGAAGAAAAACGCATATGAAATTGCTTATCATCTGTCAGCATTTTCTGATTCCATTCTTTTGGGGTATAACCGGCATTAAACAGAAATCTTGCAGGAGTAATTAAAAGAACTTTATCTGAAATAGAATAAGAGTGGTTCATAAATAAATGATAGACAGGAGTAGCGGTATGGCTGTTTCCGGCAGTTTCTTACTGATATGGAGGATTACCGACTACATAATCAAATTTCATTCTTGTTTTTTATCTTTATTTTAGAGTATCCAATTCTGCGCTGACGTTTAGCAGACCAATTGTAAACAATACATTCCATGGGAATATCAGGGTTTTCAGATTCGAAATTCATGTTACGCATTTTTGTAATATCAACAGGTAAAGTATCTTTCAGACCGTCCATTTGCCAGAGATTTGAATTATTTTATTATATATGGTAAAATAAGATATAATTGAATCAGTCAATAGCAAGGGGAGGAAGTAAATGAAATATTTTGTAAAAGACCAAAATGGCAGAAATATTCTGATAAATATGATTTCTCTATCTCCTACCGGAAAATATTTTGTTGCCAGAACAGACGGCTACACTGTTTTTAAGATTACAGAAAAAGACGATGAAGACGTATATGGGACTGCTGTTTCTTCCGGAGTTGACTATTCTGATGAGGACGGATTTCCTGTTCGATTCAGCGGAGTGGAGTGGTTTGAGGAATACGGTTTTGTGAAAATCGTTTTTTCAAACTGGGATACGTTTGAACGTGAATCTGCCCGTTTTTATCTTGACCGTGAACTATATGAAAGAAAAAAGCAGGAGCTTCACGGAAAATAAAAACTGCCAATTAAGCTTTTTGGCTTGATTAAATAAAATTTTTTTAGGAGATTGCTGTTTGAAGAAAAACAACACCTTGGAGATTGTATGCTGACCGGGAGGTTTGCGTAAATACAGTCTCACACAAACCTCCCAGTATTGCAGTCAACAATCATCAGGAGGAAAAAATAATGAATAAAAATGACTATATAATTCGTTTGGAAAGAAAAGAAGAATACCGTGAAGTGGAAAACCTTGTGAGGGAATCGTTCTGGAATGTTTACCGTCCGGGCTGTCTTGAACATTATGTTCTGAACCAGCTTAGAAATGACCCGGATTTTGTGCCGGAACTGGACTTTGTCATGGAGAAAAACGGCGTACTTATCGGTCAGAACATTTTTATGAGGGCGAATATAAAAGCCGATGACGGCAGAAATATTCCGATTATGACAATGGGACCTATCTGTATTGCACCTGAATTCAAAAGACAGGGCTATGGTAAAATTCTGCTTGACTACTCATTAGAGAAGGCGGCAGAACTCGGCTGCCCAGCTGTATGCTTTGAAGGAAACATTGATTTCTACGGCAAAAGTGGTTTCCGCTTTGCCAGTGAGTACGGCATTCGTTATCATGGCTTGCCGGAGGGAGAAGATGCATCATTCTTTCTGTGCAGAGAACTTATTCCGGGATATCTTGACGATATAACCGGAGAGTATGCAACACCGCAGGAATATTTTGTCGACGAAGCAGAAGCTGAAGAGTTTGACAAAGCTTTTCCTGCTAAGGAAAAACTGAAACTTCCGGGTCAGCTTTTCTAAGCGAATAAAAACTGAATCAATAAAATCCTCGCAGAATCGTTACTGAAACTGCGAGGATTTTACTTTACTATTGTGAAAATATGTGGATTTTCAGCAAACTATGCTTTTGAAAATACTGCTGAAACGTTCATATATTCATTCTGAATTTCAGCAAAAATTTCACCGTTTATTTTTCTCATAAGCTGACGGCAGATGTAAAGACCAAGCCCGCTGCCCTGTGACTTTTCTGAATTTGAACCTCTCCAGAAACTGTCGAAAATATGTGGCAATTCTGTTTCCGGCAGGGTACAGCCGCTGTTTCGGACGGTAATCAGCTGACAATTATCCTCTTCCGAAAAACTGATTTCTATTGTGTGTCCGTCGCCGTATTTTACTGCATTTTCGATTACATTCTGCAGTACTTCAACACTTCGGTCGAAGTCGCCTTTTAAAATGCAGTCACAATAGTGACCGACTGAAAAATCCGTGTGTACCAGCGAAAGCTTTTCCCTGTAGTAAACTGAAATTTTGTTTACAAGTTCAGAAAGGTAAAATTCACCGCAGTTTACTTCAAGATTAAGAAAATCGTCCCTTGTTGCCGAAATTATCTCTGAAAGAAATTATTCGATTTCGTCAGCCTTTTCGTTTATGCTTTCAGCAATTTCAAACTGTTTTTCCTTATCCTTGTACAAACCCTTTGACAATGCTTTTGAATAAAGCTTTATGGCAGAAAGGGGAGTTTTTATATCGTGTGAAACGGAGAGAATAAGCGTTTTTTTGTCACGCTGCAAATCAAGCTCACGCTTTTTCTGCTCCTCCATATTCTCTCTTAGCAGGTCAACACCCCAGAGAAATTTCCCGAAAAACCTGTTCTTACTTTCTTTGACCGGAGCGGTAAGATTTCCTTTTGAAAGCTCATATGGGATATCACGGAATGATTCAAAGGGTTTAAGGATTTTCAGTTTTATAAAAATCATCACCGCTATAATCAGAACTGACATAATTGCAAGAACAATATTCACTCTGATAATTATAGCTGAATCCGATTTTGACGGGTCAATAACATAGTCAAAACGGTAAATTTCTCCGTTGATTTCTCTTACTGAGTAATCGTTTTTTCCGCCGTCAAAAAAGCTGTCCGAACCGTCAGAACGTTCAATATTAGTTACATATTCATAACCCGACAGGTCAATATTTTCAAAACCGTTTTGAAGGATTTCCTCTGCAATCCTGTTTATTTCAACACGATAAGGTCTGCCGGAAGAATCACCATTACTTTTCAGATAAATATTTGAAAAAGTGAAAATAAGTACTATCCCAAGAATTACTGCGACAAATATCCTGTTAAAGCTTTTCATACGAATTTATACCCCACACCCCACACTGTCAGAATGCGCTTTGGATTTTTGGGGTCGTCCTCGATTTTCTGACGCAGCCATTTTATGTGTACCGTAAGAGTCTGCGGCTCGGAAACGCTGTCTGCCCAAATTCTGCTGAAAATATATTCCTTGTTTAAAACTCTGCCTTTGTTTTCAATAAGAAGTAAAAGCAGTTCAAGTTCCTTTGCGGTCATGTCGGTAGGGATGTCGTTTATGTAGACAGTTTTTCCGGCTTTGTCAATTCGGATATTACCGTCAGTTATTTCGTCAACTGCGTATCTGCGTCTGAAAATACCGCTTATTTTTGCCAGCATTATATCAATATCATAGGGCTTTTCGATATAATCGTCTGCACCTAAAAACAGTCCGTTGAGCTTGTCTTCCTTTTCGGTTTTGGCACTTACTATTATAACAGGTGTATTGCTCTGTTCACGGATTTTTGTACACACGCTGAAACCGTCAATTCCCGGCAGCATAATATCCAGTATCACAAGTCTTGCACCGTACTTTTCATAAAGCTGCAAAGCCTTTTCACCGCTTTGTGCAATGCTGACTGTGTAATTTTCCGCACGAAGAAAATCACACAGCAGTTCTGCAAGCTCTTTGTTGTCTTCAACAATAAGAATATCTGTCATAATTGTCCTTTCGATAGCTGATTGAATTTACCAGCCCATTTCCATAAGCCAGTTGCTAAGCGACCTTTCACGCTCTCTCAGCTGAGATGGTGAAGTGTACCTTTCTAAATTATACTCTCCTTTTATGTTTCCGTCAACTATATAAAGCACTCTTGTGCATTTTGCCGCAACCTTTACGTCATGGGTTACAAGCATGACTGTTGTTCCCTCACCGTTGATTTTGGCAAGTTCATCCATAACTTCTTCGGAGGAAGTGCGGTTGAGTGCGCCGGTAGGCTCGTCGGCAAAAATCATTTTCGGTTTGTTTATCATACTTCGGCAGATGCAGGCACGCTGAAGCTGTCCGCCGGAAACCTCGTTTATACCGTTGTCGGCAATTTCAATAATGCCAAGCTTTCTCATCAGGTCCTGACCTCTGCCCACAGTTTCCTTTCTGCTCTCTTTTATCTTGTCGGACTGGCAGGCGGGAAGAATGATGTTGTCCAGTACCGTGAGATTTTTCATCATGTACATCTGCTGGAAGATAAAACCCATTTCATTAAGGCGCAGATCTGCAAGCTCTTTCTGACTGAGCTTTGAAATGTCACTTCCGCAGAACTCAACCTCTCCGGCGGTTATGGAGTCCATTCCGGAAACAGCGTACAGAAGGGTGGATTTGCCGGAGCCTGACGGTCCCATGACTGCAACCATTTCGCCCTCCGAAACGGTGAAATTCACGTTTTTCAGAACATTGTTCTGACGCTTGTTTAAAATGTATGTTTTGCAAAGATTCTTTACGTTTAATATAGTTTTCATAACTTTTCTCCTGTTCTTATTCAATGTTGGAAACTTCTGATGCCTGAATTTTTCTCAGTCCCAGTGCCGAAACAAATGCGGCAACGGAGGTGACTGAAAGCACGATAAGAGGATAAATCAGGTAAACCTCAACCGGCTTTATGTCAAATTCAATGCTGTATGCGCCCATCATGCGGAAAACCGGTTCAATAAGCAGATGTGACATCGGTTCTGAAATAAGCGTACCAATTATAATAGAGATAAGCAGTATCAAGCCTATCCTCATAGTCTGCCACAATGTCAGACTGGAATTTCTGAATCCCACAGCTTTGAGTATGGCAATTTCGCTTTTTTCCTTTGTGATAAAGCTTTTTACCATGAGTACTGCAACAAGAATGTTTATGCACAGTATAACTGCAAGAATAAGAGTTTTTACGTCTTCAAGCATACCTGCCACAGAACCAATCATGGAATCAATGTATTCTCCGGCAGTAAATACCTCTGTATCGGGGTATTCTTCCGCTAAAAGTGCTTTGCGTTCTTTTAAGACTTTGGCACTCGGATTATCATCAAACTTTATCTGTATTCCGAAACATCCTGTTGTAAAGCTGTAATCGAGATTTTCCTGCTGGTAAAAGCGTATACCTTCGCCATTATTGTTCATGGACTGGTTGATTGCAGTCACTGTGTAAGTTCTGGTTTCGTTTCCGGTGTTTATCTCTACGTCGTCGCCTATCTTTGCGCCGATTGTGTCGGCAACATAATGGGATATTGCAATCTCGCTGTTATTCTGCGGAGGAGTACCCTTTATATATGAATACATATCCGTTGTTACTCCGCCGATACCCTGAAATGCAAGAGAGGTCATTTTCCTGCCGTTGTATGAGATAGTCATACGGAACAATAATTCCCGATAAACGTCTGCGTCAATATTATTTTCAGCAAGATATTCTTTTACATCATTCATACTCTTTTCCACAGTTTCCATGTTGTGACCGCTTGGAGTAAAGAGCATTTCCTGAGAAATAACAAGGTCTGAATCTGCCATGTTGAACCATTTTATAAGTTTATCCGACTGGAGAGTGTTGATTGTATTTACCGGTATAATTACAAGAAGAACACCGAGAGTGAAAATCACAAGCATGGAAATATACTTTTTCAGTCCGCTCAAAATGTCGTTTATGGTCATGAACAAAACCGCCGGGAGCTTTGTCTTGCTGAGACGGAGTATGCCTTTTCTCTTGTAGCGTTCACCGTTTTCGCCGTTTCTGATAGCGTCAACAGGGGAGAACTTCTTGATTTTCCGGGTACAGAAATAGCAGAACAGAACTACAATTGTCGCCGCACCGAATGAGCAGACCAGATTGAGGAGAAGATTTCCCTCACCGGAAATGATAATGTTCTTTGACGCATTTTCAAGGAGCAGAGTGCTAAAAGGTATGCTCAGCAGGAAACCGATAACCGTTCCCACAATTGAAATCGCAAGGTATTTTACTATGTAAAGCCCTCTGATTTTCCTGTTTGGAATACCAATCGCTTTCATAACGCCTATTTCACGGAATTCCTCGCTCATTGTGAAATTAATGGTAAAATGGAGAATTATCATTGAAACCAGTATAAGGCATATACTTACAATAAGCACTATTGCCGCAATAAGTGTATCCATAATGTACATCGTGTTGAGAACAGAACCCTCTGAATCGAAAATTGTGTTCAGTTCAAGGGCGGCAAATTTGTCGTGAAATCCTGAATCATCGGTATATACAAGAATTGAATTGGTTATGCCGGAATTTTCATTCGGGAATAAGCTGTAATCATTTTCGCTGATAAGAAAACGTGTCATGCCAAACATGGCAGAGCCGAAAAGAGCATCTTTCACATACCCTTTTAATGTGAACTCCTTTTTTGTTCCCTCATAGTCAATGACGATTTTTGCACCTTCGTAAAAATCATTGTTTTCAGAATTGAATATATTCGCCGACACATAAATTTCGCCATCGTTTATTTTGGTGATTTCTTCTCCCTTACTGTCAAAAACCTTGCTGTTCTTTAAGGTTGACAGGTATGTTGTATTGCTGTAGTCAAATTCCTCGCCGCTTACCTGAACATTTTTCGGGTCAATCAGGAGAAGCTCAATGTTTTTGTAATCGTAGTTGTTTTCATCGGCAAAAGCGTAAAATCTTTCCGCCTCCGACTGCTCCGAAACTGCTATCCAGTAATCGGGCGCCTCCGCCATTTCAAAGTAATCGTCCAGCGCAGTTGTAACAGTAAGAATGTTGTTTACACTGCTTGCTATGAACATTGCCGCAAGAGTAATAAAAATCAGCAGTATCATGTTCATAGTCTTTTTTCGTTTAAGGTCTTTTTTCAGTATTCGCAGATACATATCAATGACCGCCTTTCCTTTTGATGTTCTGATTATATCACGGAAATTATTAAATAGTCCTTAAAAACCTGCCCACATAGGCATCTGCGCACGTCTTTTCGGAAAAAATTGATGCATACTGCGTTGAAAATTCTTGCCATACGCCAGTATGCCTGCAAATTTTCGCCTTGTCTGCAACAATTTTTTCTCGAAAATCCGTACACATTTCCTATGTGTACAGGTTTTAAAAAATTTCCGAAAAAAATATTGACATTTTCCGCACATTTGGTATAATATATAAGGAATATTGTTTTGGGCTGTGACAGGAATAATTGCATTATTCAATCCTCAGAGAGAAAGCGGACGGTGAAAGCTTTTGTTTGAAGTGCAAGTGCTACCCTTGAGCTTTCTGCTGAAAAGCGGACGTAATTTCTGCGTTAAAGAAAATAAGAGGAAAGCAACATTTTGCTTTTGAATTTTGGGTGGTACCACGAGCCTTCGTCCCATTTTGGCGGCGAGGGCTTTTTTAGTATTTTCCCGGATAAAATATATTTTGAATGGAGAACTTGATTTATGAAATGGCGTGGAGTAAACGAACTCAGAGAAATGTATCTTTCATTTTTTGAAAGAAAAAATCATACAAGAATGGCAAGCGCATCTCTTGTTCCGCAGGGAGACAACAGTCTTCTGCTGATAAATTCCGGAATGGCGCCCCTGAAGAAATTTTTCCTCGGACAGGCTGTTCCGCCTAACAAGAGAGTGACTACCTGTCAGAAGTGTATCAGAACTCCTGATATTGAGCGTGTTGGAAAAACAGCACGTCACGGTACTTATTTTGAAATGCTGGGAAACTTTTCTTTTGGTGATTATTTCAAGACAGAGGCTATCGAGTGGGCATGGGAATTCCTTACAAAAGACCTTGAAATCCCTGCTGACAGACTGTGGATAACAGTATTTGAAAGTGACGACGAGGCAGAACAGATATGGATGAATAAAATCGGCGTACCGAAAGATAGAATTATCCGTCTTGGCAAGGAGGACAATTTCTGGGAACACGGTTCAGGTCCATGTGGTCCATGCTCTGAGATTCACTTTGACAGAGGTGAGGAGTACGGTCCTCTTGAAAGCTTTGAACAGGCAAGCGACTGCGACAGAATAATTGAGATATGGAATCTCGTATTCAGCCAGTTTGACAGCGACGGCAAGGGTCACTACGAAGAAATGGCGTCCAAGAATATTGATACAGGTATGGGACTTGAAAGACTTGCCTGTGCAATGCAGGGCGTTGACAATCTTTTTGAAGTTGATACTGTTAAAAATATCATGAACAAAATCAGCGAAATAGCCGGCGTTAAGTATAAGGAAAATGAAAAAACTGACGTTTCACTCCGTGTTATAACAGACCACATCAGAAGTATCACTTTCATGGTAGGCGACGGCGTTACTTCTGCAAACGAGGGCAGGGGATACGTTCTGAAAAGACTGCTCAGAAGAGCTGCAAGACACGGCAAAATGCTGGGCTTCAGCGAACCGTTCCTTTATAAGGTATGTGATACTGTTATTGATGAAAACAAAACAGCATATCCGGAACTGGACGAAAAGAGAGAACTTATCAAGACTATCATCAAGCATGAAGAGGAAAGTTTTGCCAAGACCATTGACAAGGGTACTGAACTGCTGAACCAGTTTATTGATAATATCGCAACAAGCGAGGTCAAGAATATTCTTTCAGGTGATGACGCATTCAAACTCAGTGATACTTATGGTTTCCCGCTTGACCTTACAAAGGAGATAGCTGCTGAAAAGGGCATTGAGGTTGATGAAAAGCGCTTTATGGAGTGCATGGAAGAGCAGAAGCGCAAGGCGAGAAGTGACAGAGCCTCAAAGGTAAAGACTTCATGGAGTGAGGACAGCACAGCGGCAATTGACGCTCCGGCAACTGAATTTACAGGCTATACAAGATTCAAGCATGACGCTAAGATACTTGAAATTTTTGTTGACGGTAAGCCGGTGGATTCTGTTTCAGAGGGACAGGAAGCAGTTGTTATCCTTGACAAAACTCCGTTTTATGCAGAAAGCGGCGGTCAGGCTGCTGATACAGGTGTACTCAGCGCAGAGGGCGCAGTATTTGCAGTTTACAACACAACCAAGACTGAAAACGGACATTTCCTGCATTTCGGTGCTGTTGAACAGGGAAGTGTTACTAAGAATGACACAGTATTTGCAGAGATAGACGTTGAAAAGAGAATGTCTGCAATGAGAAACCACACAGCTGCACATCTTCTTCAGGCAGCCCTCAGAAAGGTTCTTGGAGAGCATGTTCATCAGGCAGGACAGCTTGTAAATTCTGAAAGATGCAGATTTGACTTTTCACACTTCAGCGCACTGACTCCGGAAGAACTTTTTGAAGTTGAAAATATAGTAAATGATGAAATTCTCCAGAGCATTGATGTTGTAACAAAGGAAATGCCTATTGACGAGGCAAGAACCCTCGGAGCAATGGCACTTTTCGGCGAGAAGTACGGTGATATCGTAAGAGTTGTTGATATCGGCGGAAAGTCTGTTGAATTCTGCGGCGGTACTCATGTAAAGAATACTTCAAATATCGGTCTTTTCAAAATCGTTTCTGAAAACTCAGTTGCATCAGGTGTAAGACGTATCGAGGCTGTAACAGGCAACGGCGTACTGGAGCTTATGAACGAGTCCAGAAAGAATCTTGCTGAGGCAGCGGCAATACTTAAAATTGCAAACCCGGCAAAACTTGTTGAACGCTGCCAGACTCTTACAGAAGAACTGAAAGAAAAGGAAAGGCAGATACAGAAACTTTCTCAGCAGCTTGCAGGAAATCAGCTTGCAGGAACATTTGAAAATGCAAAGGAAGTAAACGGTGTAAAGATCATCTCAGCACTCCTGAACGGTACATCTCCGGATATGCTCAGAAAGCTCGGCGACAAGGTAAGGGAACAGACAGAAGACTTTATTGCAGTATTTGCGGGCGTTTCTGACGAAAAGGGAACTTTCTACTGCGTATGCGGCAAAACTGCTGTTGAAAAGGGTGCCCATGCCGGAAAGATAGTTCAGAGAATTGCGGCTGTAACAGGCGGTAAGGGTGGCGGACGTCCTGACAGCGCTATGGCCGGTATCGGAAAGAATTATATGATTGACGAGGCATTGCAGTCACTTGAAAGCGTTGCGGCTGAATTTCTGAAATAAGGAGTGTCTTAAAATGGATTGTTTATTCTGCAAAATTATTGCCGGTGAAATACCCAGCACAAAGGTATATGAAGACGAAATGGTCTACGCATTCAAGGATATTGAACCTATTGCCCCGGTTCATTACCTTATCGTGCCAAAGGAGCATATTTCCGGTGCGTCAGAAATAAATGCTGAAAACTCAAAGTATGTGGCGCATATCTTTGAGGTTGCAGCACAGATAGCTAAAAAAGAGGGCTTTGCGGACGGATACAGAGTAATCACAAACTGCGGCGAGGACGCAGGGCAGAGTGTTCACCATCTTCATTTCCACGTTCTTGCCGGAAAGAAAATGGGCTGGAGCGCAGACAGCGGAGTCTGAACAGGAGGAATACTGATGGAATTTTATACATTGAATGTTGCCGGACTTACAAGGCAGCTGCCAATTTGTCCGATAAACGAAAAACTTGACATTGCCGCATTTATAATGTTTTCTGATGTTGAACTGACTGTTGCAAGTGCTGAGGCACTTCTGAAAAAGGTTCCGGAATTTGACGTGATTGTTACAGCAGAGAGCAAGGGGATTCCTCTTGGATACGAGCTTGCAAGACAGAGCGGAAAGAAGTATATTGTTGCAAGAAAATCCGTTAAGCTTTATATGAAAAATCCTGTTGCGGTTGAGGTAAAGTCAATTACAACTGAAAACCGTCAGACTCTTTACCTTGATGAAAATGATATGAATTACATAAAGGGAAAAAGAGTACTGATTGCCGACGATGTTATCAGCACAGGTGAATCCCTTAACTCGCTTATTGAACTTGTAAACAGGGCAGGCGGAGATATCGTGTGCAAATCGGCAGTACTTGCCGAGGGCGACGCAGCTGACAGGGACGACATAGTTTTCCTTGAAAAGCTTCCGCTGTTCTTTAAATAAGCTTGAAACGTAAAATGGTGTTTGCAGGAACTGCATGGGCTGCCGGACTTGCCTCGGCGGCTCTTGCCGGTTCAGAATTTGCAGTTTTTGCTGCGGCACTTCTTGTTGCTTTTCTTTTTAACACACTGTTCCGTTTTAATCTGAAAAGTATTATTTTTATGCTGACTTGTTTTTCACTGGCCTTTGCGTACTATAATATCTACGATATGACAGTTTACAGGCAGATAACTGATTTCAGCGGATGTAAGGTGTCATATTCCGGTACTGTAACTGATTTTCAGGACTATTCCAATGATAATTCTGTTTATTATCTGAATGGTAAAATCAATGGCAGATACAAGGCAAAGCTTATGGTTTATACTGATTCGGTTATGTGCGAACCCGGTGACACAATGAGTTTTGAGGCTGAGGTCAGAACACCTGAAAATACATATCTTTTTGACAGTAGGGACTACTATAAGTCAAAAGGTATTTACCTGCAAACTGATTCGGCGGAGAATGTAACTGTGGAAAACTGCGGCTTTTCAGTAAGAAAATCACTTTTCCGGTTTCGGGAAAAGGTTTGCAGACTTATTGACAGCTCCGTTTCTACTGATGAGGGCGGAATGATAAAGGGTATGCTTTTCGGTGATAAGTCGGGAATTGATGATGACTTTGTGGCAATGCTCAACAGAACCGGTATCGGTCATATTACTGCTGTGTCGGGTCTGCATCTTGTGCTTTTCTGTACGCTTATTTCGTTTATTCTCCGCAGATTTAAGATCGGAAGAATAGCTGAATTTGCGATTCTTGAAGCTTTCATGCTGCTGTTTGCACTCTGCTGCGGAATGACGCCTTCGGTTATGAGGTCGCTTGCAATGATGACCATTGTCAATCTTGCACCGCTGTTTTTCCGTTATTCAGATTCCTTTAATTCCATTGGCACAGCTATAATTCTGCTGACTGTATCGAATCCCTTTATCATTTTAAATCCGTCATTTCTGCTTTCAGTTTCTGGTTCACTTGGGGCAGGCGTTTTTGCACCGTACATGACCTCCGGTATGAGAGCAGACAGTACTTTCAGACGGTTTATTAAAAATGCGGCGTATTTTCTGTGTGTTTCAGCGGCAGTTACGCCTGTGATGTTTATATGTTTCGGAGAACTTTCGCTTGTTTCTCCGCTTTCAAATCTTATTATAACACCGATATGTATGGCGGCTCTTCTGATTTCAATGCTCGGGGCACTGCTGATATTCATTAACCCTGCTGTAATGTTTAAGATTTCCGGAGCGCTGTGCCGCATAGTGCTGAACATTTCAGAGATAAT
The DNA here is from genome assembly GCA_022788225.1 of Oscillospiraceae bacterium. Lineage (GTDB taxonomy): Bacteria > Bacillota > Clostridia > Oscillospirales > Ruminococcaceae > Porcipelethomonas. Next base: position 19,481 of record JALEVO010000075.1, read on the forward strand.
CGGGAAAAATAAATTTACTCACATAAAGCTTTCCGGAGAATATGTTACAGTAATAACTGCTGTGCTGGTTGTTTTCTGCATATCGTCATACCTTATTTTCAAAAACAGAAAGTACAGTGCATTTTCAGTCGTGATTTCATTTGCACTGATTTTCAGTTCGGGTGCTTTTTACAATATTGCTATGGGCAGAATCGTAAAGACTGCCCTGCTGGGAGAAAATGAAGTCGGCGTTATTGTGGTGTCAAAAGGAAACACTGCCGATATAATTGATTTAACCGGAAACAGAAAAAATTGCCGTTATGTATCAAAATATCTTGACAGCCTTGGTATTTATGAGATAAATAATATACTGCTTGTAAAATTGCCCTATTCGTCAATGTCATCATACAATTCTGAACTAACCCTTTTCAGCGTGAACAATGTTGTAATTCCAGCGGATACATATATAAGGAGAGGGTCGCTGATATGTAGCTGCGTGCCTAAATATTCGGATTTTTCTTACTGGTCTGCTGATTACGGCAGATATAAGGTGTCTGTGAATGGTTACAACGTTGATGTGAATTACGGAAATTATAATTTTGAATGTACAGACGGCGGTGACGGCGTCAGAAAATATAAATCAAACATTGTGCTGTATATGACAAGCAGCGGAAAATCAGATTTCAGGAGGCTTGAAAATGGCTGAACTTACTCCGGCAGAACTGCTAAAAAAAATCAAATCCGGAGAACTTAGCCGGGCTTACTATATTTACGGCAAGGATATCGTTACCGTTGAAAATGCGTCAAAGGCAGTACTGAAGAAGCATCTCGGTAAAAACTGGGAGAGCAAAGTCACAAAGCTCAATGGCAGTGAACTTGACATAAGCGCACTCTGCGATATGCTGGAAATGTGCCCCATGTTTTCTGAATGGAATGCGGTTCTTATCAACGACTTAAACGCTGAGGAACTGCTGGCGGACGATTTAAAGACGCTGACAAAGGCAATTGCCGACCTGCCGGATTATACTCTCCTTGTGATAAACATTACCGGTTTTGACGTGAAAAAAGGCAAAAAAACCATGACCGCAAAAAATAAAAAGCTTGCGGACAGTATTTCCAAAGTTGGCATTGTCTGTGAGTGTGGTCTTAAAACTATGCCTGTGCTTGTTAAGTCGATTACTGATAAGGCGCAGAAACTGGGATGCAGTATATCAAAAAAAGCGGCTGAAATGCTTGCTGAAACCTGCCACAGCGATTCCATGATGATTGAAAACGAGCTTGAAAAGCTGTGTGCATACCGTGAAAATGAAGAAATCAGACAGGAGGATATTGAAGAACTTGTTTCTGCCGGAATTGAAACGGATGCTTTCAGACTTTCAAGAGCAATTGCGTCATATAACCCACCTGGGGCAATGGAAATAGTCAACAGGCTCATACAGAAAAAGGAAGAACCGGTTTCCATAATTTCCGCTGTTTCTATGGCGTTTCTCGACCTTTACCGTGCAAGGACGGCAATGGCGGCGGATAAAAGAGCTGCTGACGTCATAGCGGATTTTGGGTATGCCGGACGGCAGTTTGCAGTTGACAATGCTTTTCGTGACAGCCGCAGAATTTCCATTGAGAGTCTGAGGAAATGCATTAAGCTGCTGAGAAATGCAGACCGCAGTCTTAAAAATACCGGCGCAATACCAACGCTGATTCTTGAAAAAACGGTTACGGAAATGCTTATGGCTGTAAGGAGAAAGTAGGGTAATTAATGATAAAGCTTGAACAGGCGGTAATTGTAGAGGGAAAGTATGACAAAATAAAGCTTTCGTCAATTATAGACGCCGTAATAATTACTACAAACGGATTCAATATTTTTAAAGATAAGGAAAAGCTTGAACTTATACGCTATTATGCCGAGAAAACCGGAATAATTATAATGACCGATTCTGACAGTGCTGGTTTTACCATAAGAAATCACATTAAAGGCGCAGTTAAAAAGGGAACCATTATAAACGTATATATCCCCGATATAATGGGAAAGGAAAAAAGAAAGATAAAGCCGTCAGCCGAGGGAAAGCTTGGTGTTGAGGGCGTAGAGAAAAAAATAATACTGGAGGCACTTGAAAAAGCAGGAGTTACGGCGTCAGCCGGAGAAGAGCGTGAAAAAATCACAAAGACTGATTTATTTACTCTCGGACTTTCCGGTGGAAAAAACAGTTCAGAACTTAGAAAAAAACTGCTTGAATATCTGAAACTGCCGTCACTTCTTTCGCCTAACAGTATGCTTGAGGTGCTCAACACAATGCTGAGCCTTGAAGAACTTGAAGAAATAATGTGCAGAATAAAATAATAATTGGAGAAAAAAATGGTATTTTCAAGTATAACCTTTTTATACTTTTTTTTGCCGGCGGTATTGCTGATATACTACATATCTCCGGGGAAAATAAAAAATGTGGTTCTGCTCCTGTCGGGACTGTTTTTTTATGCATGGGGAGAACCAATCTATGTCATTTTAATGATATTTTCGTCCTTTGTGGACTACATGGCAGGACTTGCCATAGACCGCTTTGACTCCCAGCCTAAAAAGCGCACTATCGCTTTGCTTGTATCGCTGACAGTAAATCTCGGAATGCTGGGAATTTTCAAATACAGCGGATTTATAGCCGGAATATTCGGAATCAGTATTAAATCACTGCCGCTGCCTATCGGTATATCCTTTTATACGTTCCAGAGTATGTCGTACACAATTGATATGTATATGCGGAAAATAAAGGTACAGAAAAGCTTTCTTAATTTTGCGGCTTACGTTTCGCTTTTTCCGCAGATTGTGGCAGGACCTATTGTCCGCTATGAGGACGTTCAGAACGAGATTGATTCAAGAAAAGTCAATATTTCCAAGCTTGGAGAGGGTGTTGGGATATTTGCAAGGGGACTGGGTAAAAAAGTCCTGCTTGCCAATAATATCGGCTTGCTGTGGACTGAAATAAAAGCTATGGACTATTCAGAAATATCCGCTGCTACGGCATGGCTGGGCATACTGGCGTTTACATTCCAGATTTATTACGACTTTTCCGGCTATTCAGATATGGCTGTGGGACTGGGAAAAATGCTGGGATTTAACTTTCCTGAGAACTTCAATCACCCGTATATTTCAAAAAGCGTATCCGAATTCTGGAGAAGATGGCATATCACTCTGGGCTCATGGTTCAAATCATACGTTTACATACCCCTCGGGGGAAACCGAAACGGAAAGCTTAAAACACTCCGCAACACCTTAATAGTATGGGGACTTACCGGTTTATGGCACGGTGCAAGCTGGAATTTTGTCTTATGGGGACTTTATTTCGGCGTTCTGATAATTTTAGAAAAACTTTTCATGGGAAAAATTCTTGATAAACTTCCGTCCTTTGTTTCCATTGCCTATACGTTTTTCATTGCCGTACTGGGCTGGGTGCTTTTTGATACGGCTGACCTGCCGTCTGCTTTCAGCTATTACGGCGCAATGTTTGGAAAGACAGGTACTATCATCGACAATACAGCAGTCTTTCAGCTTAAATCATACGCTGTTGTATTTATTTTCTGTATAATCGGTTCGGGAGAGCTTATGAAAATGCTGTATGAAAAAATGCGTAAAAGTGAGTTTGGCTCAAAGCTGCTGGAAAACGCAATGCCGGTTTTACAGCTGGCTCTTATGCTTGTGTGTACTGCTTTTCTGGTTGATGCAAGTTATAACCCGTTTTTGTATTTCAGATTTTAGGAGGAATGAAAATGTTAAAAAAGCAGTATTTCAAATCGGCAATAGCATTTTTAATTATGATTTTCATTTTTCCGGTTATATTTATTTTCACGGATAAAAAGGATTTTTCTGAAACAGAAAACAGACCTTTGGAAAAGCGTCCAGAGATATCCGTAAAGTCTGTAGCAGATAAGTCTTATATGGACAATATGGAGACATACCTGTCAGACCATTTTCCGGCAAGAATAAACTGGGTCAAGGCAAAGCTTAATTTAGAAAGATTAAGCGGCAAGGAACTGATAAATGGTATTTACATAACCGAGGACAGAATGTATGAAAAACTGCCCGAACCAGATTACGATGAAATTGATTTGTCGGTAAACTCTATAAACAAGTTTGCTGAAATGTATGATACCAAAACTTTTGTTATGATTGCCCCGACCTCTGCGGGAATTTACGCGGATAAGCTTGAACCATACCTGCCGCAGGTTGACCAGAAAAAGCTTTTAAATGATGTGTACGGAAAATTTGGGGATAATGTGCATAAAATAGACATTTTCAGTGCAATGTATTCTGCAAGAGATGAGTATATCTACTACAGAACCGACCACCACTGGACCTCAAAGGGCGCATTTACAGCGTACAAAGCGGCTACGAGAAAAATGGGACTGCCATGCTATGAGGATTATGACGTCGAAAAGGCGGCTGATGATTTTCATGGTACGTTTTATTCAAAGTGCCTTTACGACGGCATAAAGCCCGACCAGATAGACATTTACAAGCAGGGAAATAATGTTTTGGCTTACAGTTTAACTCTTAACGACGGCATAAATGAAGAATATGCAAGGGATATTTATTTTCCGGAGTTCCTTGAAACTAATGACAAATACTGCCTGTTTCTTGGACATAACAGAGCACTGACAAAAATCAAGACAAATGCGGATACAAACCGTAAGCTGCTGCTGATAAAGGAATCCTATGCAAACAGCTTTGTACCGTTTCTGGTGCAGAATTATTCTGATATTTCGGTAATTGACCTGCGGTATGTAAAAACCAGTATAACGGATTTTGTTGACCCAAACGAATTTGACCATACGCTGTTTCTTTACAATGCGTCAACATTTTCTGTTGATAAGAATATAAAGAATGTGGGACTAACACAGTAATAAATAACTGCCGGCGGGGCAGTTATTTTTTTGTCACATATAAGCTTTTATAATCGTTATATTAATGAAACGTTTCAGAACAAGGAATGGGGGTGAATTATTGGAAAAACGTGAAATGGAGGAAAAATACGATAAATACATCAGAATGGTCTACTGCACAGCCTTTGCTTATTTCAAAAACAAGTCGGACGCTGAGGACGTTGCGTCGGAAGTGTTTATAAAATACTTCACTTCTTCGCAGGTGTTCAGCGACGAACAGCACGAAAAAGCGTGGCTTATGAGGGTTACAATAAACCGCTGCAAGGATATTATGAAATCTTTCAGGGTGAAAAGAACAGTTCCCCTTGAAGAAGCCGCACAGATATGCAGAAATGATGACGAAAGAACAGTTTACACCGCTGTTATGGAACTGCCGAAAAAATACAGGCTTGCGGTTCATCTTTATTACTTTGAGGGGTACACCACAAAGGAAATAGCAGAAATGTGCGGTAAAAGCGACCAGGCGATAAGAGCAAGACTTTCAAGGGCAAGGAAAATGCTGAGAGAGTCTTTGGGAGAGGAGTTTTGTATATGAATATGAACGATTACAAAAAAGCTGTACAGCGAATTGAAGTCCGTCCGGAATTAAAGGAGGATATCATTGAAGCAAGTACACGCAAGAGTGTAAAGCACAGTTTCAGCAAAAAAAGAATGATACCTGTTCTGGCGGCGGCAGTTGTGGGCTGTGTCTGCATAACAGCGGCTTTTGCGGACGAACTGAGGGGTATATTCGTTAAGACAATGAAGTTTGAAATGAGCATCAGTTCTGTGGCTGAACCGCAGAAAAAACAGATTCAGGTGCTCAATGCCGTACCGAAAAAGTGGAATGAAGATGTGATAAACCAGCTATTCATGGAGGGTAAGACGGTAGTGGACAGTGACGAATACCCAAGCGATACCAATCCGGATATCAGGAGAAAGTGGTTTGATTTTGATGATGATTCTACTGTGTGCTATGAGGACGGCGATATATCATGGCGCATTAAATCAGACTATGATTACCAGTACATTTCTTCAATTATACTGAGTTCAATGGGTGCGGGAAAAAATCCTTTCACAAAATCTGAAATTGACGGACTTGACAAGCAGGAATCCCTTGCAAAGGCAGACGAATTAATTGATGCACTGGAAATTCCGGTTTCATCTTATGAGATTGTTGCTCTTGACTGTGAAACACTGATAAAAGAGGATACTGTGCGAAATGAAAACGGTGAAAGAATTTACAAGCATGGGGAAGTACTTCCGGAATGGACAGAGGAACAGGAGGCGTATCTTATTGTTTATCATGCTGACGGCGGAGATTTGCCGATAACTTCTCAGAGGTATGCTTCTGAAAAATTTGGTACTGAGGGGTCGGAAATATATGCAGTGGTAAGCCGCAGGGGTGTTGAATGTTTTCAGGCAAGATGGGTTTTTGATACTTCTGAAAGCGTAAATTCAAAGGCTGAGGTATGCACAGCAGAAGAGGCAGCATACGCTTTATACGCAAAATACGACAGGGAAATCCCACTTTCTGATACTACTGTAAACAACTGCAGGCTTGTATATCTGCCTGTGCCGATAGAATACGGAAAAACCTACGAACTGCGCCCTTACTGGGAATTCTATTCAACAGTTGAATGCAGATATTACACTCCGGAATTTGTTCAGGACGGCTTTGACTATCACGAAACATTCTTTGTAAACGCTGAAACCTGTGAAGTATTAGAATAACATGAAAAAGTCTGCTGCATTTCTGCAGCAGACTTAATTGCTTTATTTTGCACATTCAGCAATAGCGGCGGCGCACTTGTCAGTTCCGAGAACACTGCTGTTCAGAACCAGATCATAGCCGCCATAGTCTTTCCACTCTCTGCCGAAATTAGCTTTGTAGTATGCGGCACGTCTTTTATCGTAGCTTTTAATTACTGATTTAAGACTGTTTTTTTCGATACCGTAAATATCGTGGGCTCTTTTTTCACGGAATTCTTCAGACGCATGAACAAAAACTTTCAGTACCGGATATTTCTGGTACAGTGCCACTGCGGCACTCCTGCCGACGAAAACCGCCGGACCGTTTCCGGCAAGTTCACGGATAACATTGATTTCCTCAACATTCACCGTCTCTGATGCTGTAGGGGAACCAGTCACATCTGACATTCTGTAAAGGGAATAGAGGAAGCTGCCGGAGGTGTTCTCCTCAAGTTCTTCTATATATTCAACGGATACGTTATGACGCTGGGCAGTAAGTTCAAGAATCTCTCTTCCATAGCATGGGATATCAAGAAGTTCTGAGACCTTTTTGCCAATCTCACTTCCGCCGCTTGCATATTCTCTTTCAATTGCAATATAGTTGAATTTCATTTTCTTTCCCTCCCTTATGACGCCTGTTCAAACTGACTGTTGTAAAGTTCAGCATAGAAACCGTTCTTTGCAAGCAGTTCTTCATGATTGCCGCTTTCGATAATATCGCCGTCTTTCATTACAAGGATAAGGTCAGCATTTTTAATTGTAGAAAGCCTGTGAGCAATAACAAAGGAGGTTCTGCCCTCAGTAAGCTTATCCATGGCGTTCTGTATCTGGATTTCAGTTCTTGTATCAACAGAACTTGTTGCTTCGTCAAGTATGAGCAGAGGAGCATTTTCAATCATGGCTCTTGCAATTGTGATAAGCTGTTTCTGACCGGCTGAAAGATTTGCCTTGTCGTTGAGTACAGTATCATAGCCGTCAGGCAGAGTTCTGATAAAATGGTCAATGCCCACTGCTTTGCAGGCTCTGGCAATGTCCTCGTCGGTTACGCCCTCTTTGCTGTAAACAATATTTTCTCTGATAGTACCCTCGAAAAGCCATGTATCCTGTAAAACCATACAGAAAAGGTCGTGGACATTTTCACGGGTAAGCTGATTTATCGGTACTCCGTCAATGAGTATTTCACCGGAATTTAATTCGTAAAATCTCATAAGCAGATTTACCATTGTGGTTTTTCCGGCACCTGTCGGACCAACAATAGCGATTTTCTGTCCGGCTTTGGCGTGTGCCGAGAAATTATGGATAATGATTTTATCGTCAACATATCCGAATTTTACATTTTTAAACTCAACATCGCCTTTTGCAGTTTCAAGACGTTTTGTCTTACCGCTTTCATCTTCCATTTCCTCAGCGGCAAGAAATTCAAATACACGCTCTGACGCAGCAGCTGTTGTCTGTAAGCTTGTTGCTGCCTGTGCGATTTGTGAAAGTGGATTTGTGAACAGTCTTATATAAATCATAAATGCAACGATTACACCGAATGTTATTTTATCGTTCATAACCAGCGCAGCGCCTACAACGCATACTGCCACATATCCGAAGTTGCCGATAAAGCCCATAAGCGGCTGCATAATTCCTGAAAGAAACTGGGATTTCCATGCGCTTTCATAAAGTCTGCCGTTTATCTTTTCAAATTCTTCAACGGCTTTTTTAGTGCCGTTATATACTTTTACAACATTGTGACCTGTATAAATTTCCTCAATGTGACCATTGATGTTGCCAAGTTCGGTCTGCTGACGGATAAAATGCTTCTGGGATTTTCCCATAATCAGCATCATCAGAGCAAAGCCTATCAGTGTGGCGAAAACTGCGGTGACAGCCATTATCCAGTTTGTGTATATCATCATAAAAAGCGAGCCGACAAGCATTGTAACAGCGGTTACAAGACTTCCGATACTCATGTTAAGGGTCTGACCTATCATGTCGATATCGTTTGTAACACGGCTTAAAACATCACCGAAACTTGTGTTGTTGAAATAATTAAGGGGTACCTTGTTTATCTTGTCTGAAATAGCCGCTCTTAGCCCCTTGCTTATTTTTTGTGTTACTGTTGCCATAATAAAATTTTGTATATATGTGAAAACAAATCCAAGTGAATAGAGAACGACAAGCAGAACAGCTATTTCTTTAATACCGTCCATGTCGATTCCGGTCATAAAGCCCTCTGTTATCAGGTCTGTCATATCCTGAAGCTTGTTAGGACCAATAATTGAGAAAATCGTTCCTGCAACGGCTAAAATAAGTGCAATTATAATTGCCGGAACATATTTTCTGGAATATGCGATAAGACTTGCAAATGACTTTTTAAAATCCTTTGCCTTTTCGCCTGCGCCCATTCCGGGACCGTGGGGACCGCCGTGATGACCGCCCGGACGGCGTCTTGTTCTGATTTCATCACTCATTTTCCAGTTCCTCCTTTGAAAGCTGTGATAATGCAATCTGCTGGTAGACTTCGCAGTTTTTCAGCAGTTCACTGTGTGTGCCTGCCCCTGCAATTTTACCTTCGTCAATAACGATTATCTTGTCAGCGTCTTTGATTGTACCGATTCTCTGGGCAACTATCAGCATTGTCTTTCCGCCAACCTCTTTTTTGAGAGTACTTCTTAAAATGCGGTCAGTCTTGTAGTCAAGGGCTGAGAAAGAATCGTCGAAAATGTATATTTCCGGATCTCTGCACACTGCTCTTGCAATTGACAGACGCTGTTTCTGTCCGCCGGAAACGTTAGTACCGCCCTGAGCCATTGCAGCGTCGTACTGTCCTTCCATTTTCTCAACAAATTCAGTGCCCTGAGCGATTTCAACAGCCTTTTTAACGGTATTTTCTGTGTATTCTTCACGTCCGTTGTCACCGTAAGCAACGTTTGAGGAAACAGTTCCGCTGAACATGACAGTTTTCTGTGAAACATAGCCCAGCTTGTTGTAAAGGGACTCCAGCTTGTAGTCCTTTACGTTTACGCCGTCAACAAGGACTTCGCCTTCGGTAGCGTCATAAAATCTCGGGATAAGATTTACAAGGGTACTCTTTCCGCTGCCGGTGGAACCGATAAACGCAACAGTTTCACCCTTTTTCGCTGTAAATGAAATATCTTTAAGTACATATCCGGCAGCATCAGGATATCTGAAGCTTACATTTCTGAACTCAATTTCGCCCTCGTTTGCCGGATTTGTTTCTGTTACACTGCCGTCAAGTATCTTTGGTTTTGTATCCAGAACCTCGTTGATTCTCTTTGCTGCAACACTTGCTCTTGGTGCAAGTATGAATATCATAACCATCATTGTAAATGACATTACAACCATCATTGCGTAGGACGAGAATACTACCATATCGGAAAACAGGTCTATCTTTTCCAGCATTTCTGCCTTGTTGATAAGGTAAGCGCCTATCCAGTAAATTGAAAGGGGAAGACCGTTCATGATAAGACTCATTCCCGGCATCATAAGTGACATTACACGTCCTGTAAAGAGGTGAGTTGAAGTAAGGTCTTCATTTGCCTTTTCAAATTTCTTTGACTGATATTTTTCAGCGTTATATGCTCTTACAACTCTGATACCGGTAAGATTTTCTCTTGTTACCCTGTTGAGATTATCAGTTAAGGTCTGAACGATTTTAAATTTCGGGAAAGCAAGAACAAGTGCAATACCAATAATTATAAACAGAACTACTAATGCTCCGCCAGTTGCCGCAGTCCACTGCCAGCTTTTGCCCAGTATTTTGCATATTGCCCATACCGCCATGATAGGACCTTTTATCATTACCTGAAGGCCAAGGGCAATAATCATCTGAATCTGTGCCACGTCGTTGGTTGAACGGGTAATAAGGCTTGAAGTGGAGAAACCGTTGATTTCCTCCATTGAAAAATCCGAAACCTTTCTGAACAGCATGGAACGCAGCCTTTTTGAAAATCCTGCTGCAACCTTTGATGCAAAGAAACCGACAATTACAGCCATTACAACACTTCCAAGAGCGCAGACAAGCATTTTTCCTCCGGCAATCCAGATATCAGACATTGCACTGCCTTCTGTCTGCACAAGCTTTGTGATTTCAGACATATAGTCCGGAAGTCTTAAGTCAAGCCATACCTGCCCGACAATGAATGCTATGCTTATGGCAATCATTCCAAGTTCTTTTTTCTTCAGATACCTAAATAATTTAAGCATACCTCTTATATCTCCTTTTCATTTATTTAAGCGGCTCTGATTCTTCTTCAGAACCGCTTTCAAAGCTTTTTCTGATTTTCCCCAGAATTCTTGAAAAATCTTCAATTTCCTCATCAGTAAGATTTGATGTGAACTTGTCTCCCATATCCCTCATCTGATTTTCTATAACCTCGTTTATCTCCATAGCTTTTTCAGTGAGAATAAGCTTTTTCAGACGTGCGTCATATTCAACAGACTCTCTCCTTATAAGACCTTTCTGAACCATAAGTTTTACTGCCTTTGAAACTGTGGAACGTCTTACCGAGAAAAATTCTTCAATATCCTTCTGAAAAACGTCTTTATCCTTGTTATGGAAAAGAAATCCTAATATCCATATATTGTTTCCGGTGTATTTTTCCGCATATTTCATAGCGGTACTGTTGTCAATATACCGTTTCAGGATATTTGTAAAGGTTATAAATTCAAAACACATTTTTTCCTTACTGTTCATTTTTTCACCCCACACTTTTACAGCTAAATTGTTGAAAGGCTAACTGTTAGTGTGCTAACATTATAGCACTGTATATCTGTATTGTCAACAGTAAAAAGTAAATTTGTTATATTGACTGAAAATCTTCCTGAATGGGGCAGTCCTTTTTCCATTGTAAAACTCTTAATAATATGATATAATAAATGCAAAGCATTTATTATAATTTATTCTAATGCCCTTGCAGATACGCAAATCAGAGATTTGTTCCCTGCATATCGGGCAATTATATCAAAAATCTTCGATTTTATGATATAATAAAAGATAAATTAAAGTATACCAGCAGGAGGGTGCGGCATGGAAATAAAGCACATAAAACTTAATATTGAAATGTCGCCCCGTGGGGTTGATGAACTGAAATCCATTTATTCCGGAAAGGGCGTATCAAAATATGAGCTGCCGCTGGTTATGTTTCCGGAGAATCAGGAATTTACAGCTGATATTTCCATTGTTGACGCAATGGTCTGGATTAATATTGTATGCGAGGATATTTCAGTACTGCTCAAAGGCAAGCTTGACGAAAATAATTTCCACTGTCGCAGCGTGACAAGAGGGTCGGTCACAAACGGGCGTAAGGTTATGGTAAGCTTTCGGCATAAGGTCAGCGAAGATATTTTCCACATCAATGATGAACTGAAAAAAAGACTTGATATGTGGTATGAATACATAGATAAGATGCTGCAAAAATCCCGTGAAAATACATATTTGTTTATATATGAGGGGACTGTAAGCCGCAGCGCTGATATGTGGTATATCCGTGTGGCTGGCGGAGGGGAGAATCCGCAGGTAAGAAATCTCAATGCCGGAACAGCAGACGAAAAGGGCGAACCGGTTTTTTCATTTGGCAAAGTGGAAAGGCTTGAAAACGGTGTGCTTGCTGTTAAAACGGACAGACAGTCTGGTGTAAATCTGGTTGAGGGACAGTCGAAAATCGCCGTTTATGATGCGGCGGCGCTTATAACCTGCCGCAGAATGAAAAACGGTCTTGACAAGCTTTGCAGGGGAGAGGCGGTCAATAAGCGGCTGACGGAGTTTTTGTTCAACCCGACTGCCGCCAATACCGAGCGTGGGGACAATATAACTCTTTCAGCTGACAGCCTGCTTATGAAAAACATGAACACGGAACAGCTGTCGGCAGTTGAGGGGGTACTCAATGCAAAGGACTTATACCTTATACAGGGACCTCCCGGAACAGGCAAAACCACTGTTATTGCGGAAATCTGCTATCAGAACGCAATAAGGGGCATGAAAACACTTGTTGTTTCCCAGTCCAACCTTGCAGTGGACAACGCCATTTCAAGAGTAATGAACCACAGCGAAATAAGGGTACTGCGAAAGGGTGACACATCAAGAGTTGAAGATGAGGGACTTCCTTTTGTAGAGGATAACGTTGTACATACATGGATAAAATGCGTTTCAGAGTCTGCACGGAAAATGGCGTCGGATATTGATTCAAGGCTTGAAACGCTGAAAAAGTATAAGGACAAGCTGCCGGAAATTTTAAGATATGCCGAAGATGTCAGGGGAAATGCCCGTAACAGGAATTATATAGAGTCACAAGTATTTTTCTATAAGAATGTACTGGAAGAGGCTGATGCAAAAAGAAACAGCTTTTTTGAACTTATCAGCGAGGCGTATGAACACGAATCACCGCAAATGGCTTATGATGCAAGGGAGTATTACCCGTCAGATTTTCAGATACCCAACGGCATATATAATGATGTGTCCGAAAAGTTTGCGGATATAGAATCGGACGTTACCAAGATACATGAACTTGAAAATGAACTGGAGATGCTCAACGATTATACTGCAAAATTCTCAAAGCAAATGAGATTCATAAGCAGGCACGTTTCTGTCAGACGACTGGAAAATACTGCCTATGAGGGAATCTTTTATTACACAGACAAGGAACTTGCCGAGGACCTTTACAGCGAGGGCGAGGGTATCATAAAGTCAATACCATACGGTATTAAGTCTATTGTTTTCCGTCCCAAGTGGGGAAAGGTTGCGGCAATTTACTACAGACGTGCCGAAAGATTTATTGCAGGCATTCAGCACAGAACAATAAAGCTTGCATATAAAATACACAAGCTGGAAACTGATGAAGAGTATATGCAGAATATGGATACTTTCCGGCTAAGTCTTGATGCACTTTGTCAGAACTATGATTCGCAGTACTATACATATAAAGTTAAATATGACAATATTCTTAATAAGCTTGAAAGCGTGAACAAGGACTACGCCTATTCAGTTGAACTTTTCAGAGAAAAGATATCTGATAAATTTTTCTCTGCGGCACTGGAAAATATCTCTCCGGAAAATCCGGAACTTTATGAAATAGAGTTTGCTGTAAACGAGTATTACAGCAGTAAAGCCGGACGTTATCTGAAATGGCAGAAGATTCTGAAAGAATGGTGCGGAAAAATCGGCGGAAATGATCTGGATTACAATGCCCTTAAACAACTTTACATAGATAATGCCAATGTAATCGGCATTACCTGTATTCAGAGCGGTACTGCTGACTTTGAGAAAAATTACCCGTCCTTTGATGTAGTAATAATTGACGAATCCAGCAAAAGCACCCCTCCGGATATTATTCTGCCAATGCTGCGTGGAAAGAAAATCGTTCTTGTGGGTGACCACAAGCAGCTGCCGCCGTACATTGACAGCGATGCTTATGACGAAATATCTGATGATGACAGCGGACTTCATGAACTTATGAAGGTAAGCCTTTTTGAAGAACTTTACGAATCAGCACCGCCGGACATGAGGACTATGCTTTTCCGCCAGTACCGTATGCACAGGGATATTGCGGCACTTATCAACCAGTTTTACATAAATACAGATGCAGGGCGTCTTGAATCTCCCTCTGACGCACCGAAGAATCATTGCTGTCAGGGCGGAGATATCAGTGAGGAAAACCATGTTTTGTGGTATGATATAAAAAATGCTCCCGAATTTTACGAAACAAGACAGAATAAAAGCTATTATAATGTATATGAGGCAGAGTGTATAAAGAAAATACTGGGAATGATAAACAAAAATCTCTCGGAAAACGGTGCAGATAAATCTGTCGGCGTAATTACCTTTTATGACGCACAGGTAAAACTTCTTGAAGATAAGCTTTTAAAGAGCGGATATGTGAACGGTCTTTCCAATATTGAACTGAGAATAGGTTCGGTTGACAGATTTCAGGGAATGGAAGAGGATATTATTATAATAAGCTTTGTCAGAAATAATAGTTTGCATAATATAGGTTTTGCAAAAGACTGCCGACGAATAAATGTTGCACTTTCAAGGGCGAGGGAACTTCTGATAATTGCCGGCTGTTCTGAAAATTTCACAGATTCATCTGACAGTAATGCCTCTGAAATGTTCTGTCAGATACTGGATATTGTAAAAAAACTTGATGGAATAAGGAATCCGGAAAATCTTGAAGAAACCGTGGTTTCAAATGTACAGTATAAAAAAAGTGGTAAAACGAGTGCAGTTAATTACTCCGCTTATGAAAATGATGAGGAAATACAGGAAAATTCCGGCGGCATCAATATACTTGATTATTTTATACTTAAAGCGGCGTATGAATTTAAGGGTACACGTCTGACTGTGGGAAATATTTCCAATGCGCTGGGTATGGCACCTGTTTTTGTGAAAAACAGAGTTGCTTTTCTGGCGTCACAGGGCTGTATTTCATGCAACAGTGGGGTTATCAGTCTGCTTGAAAACGGTGAGGAAACAGTTAATTCTTTTAATTCCAGGAAGTGAATTGTGGTGTAAAACAGAAATTTGTACATAATATTCAAGAAATTTTTCTAATAGGGTTGATTTTTTACAAAATTTATTGTATAATTACTTATAAGTAAAATTATGCTTAAATGTAAAATGGCGGAGGAATCGGAATGTATTTGAATTCACTTGCTTTCAAGGCAATGGAAAGCGGGCTCAAACAGCTTAACGTCAAGCAGCAGGTGCATACCCAGAATATAGCAAATATTGATACGCCTGATTATAACTATAAATATGTTACATTTGAAAATACGCTTGATGAAAAGGTAGACGGAAAAAGAAAATATGACTTCAAGGCAAA
The DNA here is from genome assembly GCA_022788225.1 of Oscillospiraceae bacterium. Taxonomy (GTDB): domain Bacteria; phylum Bacillota; class Clostridia; order Oscillospirales; family Ruminococcaceae; genus Porcipelethomonas. The sequence continues at coordinate 34,948 of JALEVO010000075.1, forward strand.
AGTGACAGAAGTAGAGAACACAGATGTCCTCGTAGACGGAAACAATGTTGATGTGGACAAGGAA